>JADGRG010000206.1 GCA_017881145.1 Sandaracinaceae bacterium
AGTTGGTGAGCGTATCGAGCCTCTGCTCGCAGTCGCTGATGGGATTGGTGTCGCAGTCCGCATAGCCAGGGAGGCAGCCGGTGCGTGCACAGCTGCCGTCGACGCACGCGGCGACACCGTTCGGGTAGCTGCACTTGTTGTTGCAGGTCCCGCAGTTGTCGACGGTGTCAATCGGCACCTCGCAGCCGTTCTTCGGGTCGTTGTCGCAGTCGCGGAAGTTCGTGGCGCACGCTTCGATGGCGCACGCTCCCTTGATACAGAAGGAGCTCGCGTTGTCGAGCTTGCAGGAACTATCAGCGCCGTTGTCGATCTTACGGTCGCAGTTGTTGTCCTTGCCGTCGCAGATCTCGGGGCAGACGTTCGGACAGGCCTGATCGGTCGAGTCGGGATTGGGATAGCAGCCCGTCACCGGGTCGACCACGATGCCGGTGCCGCCACTGCCGCCGCCGCCGTCAGCGACGCTCCCGCCCGAGCCGCCGCTTCCGCCTGAGCCGCCCGCTCCACCGCCACCTGCGCCACTGCTTGCGCCGACGCCGCTGCCGCCACCGTCAACTCCCGGCTTCTGCGCTGGGGTGGCGGGACGCAGGCGCGTCGTGTCGTAGACGCTGCAGCCAGAGCTGCCTGTCAGGAGGACCAGGCCGATGGCCAGTGCCAAGAGTCGCACGTGCTCTGCTCTCCGAAGTGAAGCTTGGTGCATCCCTGTCCTCTGGCGAATGACGCCATCCACCGGCCCAGTGCAGACTATGTCCCGAGTGGCAGCGACACACTAGGCACGGTGCACCAACTTGGGGTGAGAATGTGTGTGGGCAGATCACCTGCACACAGCATGACTCCCCGCCACGTCACACCTCAGCGACCGCGCTGCTTGCGCACGAGCTCGGCGAAGCCACGCAGCACGAAGGTCCCGTCGGCGGTGTCGGTCGCCGTGTGGCTGAGCGCGTCGGCATCCAGGCCTTCAGCCAGCAGCTCTGCGCGCCGCGCGTCGATGTAGCCGCGCACGATGTTGGCGTCGAACTCGGGATGGAACTGCACGCCCCAAGCGCTCGGACCAAAGCGGAAGACGTGATTCGGGTCGAGGCTGGTCGCGCCGAGCAGTTCTGCTCCGGCAGGCAGCTTCAGCACCGACTGCCGGTGCGACACAGGCAGATGCAGCACTTGGGCGAAGCGACCAAAGAGCGGGTCGTGCTTGGCCGCCGCGTGCAGCGTGACGTCGACCGTGCCGATCGCGCGGCCATTGGGGTTGTTCTCGACCTGGCCGCCGAGCGCGTGTGCCAGCAACTGATGCCCGTAGCAGATGCCGAGCACCGGCGTCCCCAGCTCGACGGCTTGCCGCAACCACTCTGCGGTGTGCTCGCTCCAGGGCTCACGGTCGGTCACCATGGCCGCCGAGCCGCTGACGACCACGCCCGAGACGTTCCCAGGCGGCGGCAGGCTCGCGCCACGAAACACATCGACCACCTCCACGTCGCGTTGCGACAGGCCCGCGCCAGCGGCGATCCAGACCTCGAAGTCACGGCGCTTTGCGACGACGGCTGGAACCGCCGATCCGGCTTTGACGATGAGCAGTGATGCCACGGCTTCCTATTGGGTAACTCGCCGCGAACCCATCTGCAACGTCTGCGAGCGGGCTCGTTGCCGCGAGACGGTCAGGGTCCGAGCCTGTGATCTCCGCTGCGCACTGCCGGGGTTTTCGTAGCCGTTCACGTGCAAGACGTGGCTCGGCCGTGATATGCAAGCAACACCTGGTCTCTCCTTGCCCAATCGGAGCCATCGTATGTCGGCTACTTCTCAACAGCTCTTGCGCGTGACTCTCCTGCCGCTCTCGCTCGCCGCCGCTCTCGGCTTCGGTGGGTGCACGAAGTCTCACGACGTGGAGGCGCTTGCGCTCACGGTGGCCGACAGCGGAGTTGCCGGGGGCGCGGGTTCTGCTGCCACGCTGGGCGGTGGTGGCGGTGGCGCTGGTACCCAGAGCATCAACGTCGGCCAGGCCGGAACCACGGGCGGCACCGCAGGGACCACGGGCGGCAGGGCCGGCACGACCGGCGGCAGGGCCGGCACGACCGGCGGCACCGCGGGGATCCCCGGCGGCACCGGCTGCACCGGCTGCGCTGTCACGGGCATCGCAGCGAGCTTCGGGGCAACGAGCTGTTGTACGACCGACAACAAGTGCGGGCTCGACGGCTCGGCGTTCGGTGCCAAGGGGTGCCTCGAGCAGAACGCGCCCGGCACGCCCGACTCGACCTGTCCGACAGTGACCCTTAATAACATTATCACCATGCAGGGCTGCTGCCGGTCCGACGGCACCTGCGGCTCGATCGACACCACCGTCGGCCTTGGCTGCACGCTCAACGCTAACGACCGGGGGATCCCCTGCAAAGCCGCCGTCGTTCCGTGAGCGTGTGCAGGTAGCGGGGCCCTCGCCGAGTGGCCGCACGGTCGGCCACGCTGAAGTCCGGCATGGCAGCGTGACCCAGGGCGTCCGGCAATCCTGCTACGCTTGGCCCGCATGCGTGTGCCCGCACGGCTGTCGATTCCTCGACGGATCTTTCTCGGCTTTGCGCTGGTCTTGAGCGCCAGCGGGGTGTGCTCCGTCGTGAGCTTCGTGCAGCACGAGCGCAGCGCGGCAGCCTTGTCGCTGGTGCACGAAGGCTACTTGCCTCTGGCGCTGATGGTGAGCGAGGCACGCGCCACGCAGTCGGTGTTCAACAACCTGCTCGATCGAATGCTCACCGAGCGCGACAACGCAGCCACGCGCTTGTGGCTGAACGCAGCTCGAAAGGAGCGGCCGCTCACGCTCAAGCAGGCACACGACAAAGTCGATCAGATCCAGGCCATGGTGCCCTGGGAGACGGAAAGCGCGGCGTTGATGCGTCTGCAGCGCGAGCTCAAACGGCTGCAGTCGATGAGCGCCACCGGCGACCAGCGTTACGAGGAGCTCTACGCTGTGTTGGAAGTGGGCGACCGCGCGCTGGCCGAGCGAATCTTGGCGGATCTGCGCGCGCGCGAGCGGGCCATCGAGAACCAGTGGCGGCGCATGTGGGGGGAGATCGTCGCGCGCATCGAAGCGGCCAGCCGTCGCGTGCGCGCCGAGCAGGATCAAGCCAGCACCGTGCTCTGGGCGCTCGCCACGGTGTCGCTGCTGGTGGGCCTCGCAGTCGCCTGGTGGTCGCAGCGCGTGCTCTCACCGCTGCCGCGCCTGCAAGAACGCGTGGAGGCGGTCGCGCGCGGTGAGTTGCGCGAGCGGCTCGGGCCCACCACGCAGGACGAGATCGGCCGGCTCGCGCAGGAGTTCGAGCGCATGGTCGCAGCGCTGGTGGCGCGCGAGGAGAGCTTGCGCGAAGCCCAAGCCCGAGTGCTGCGCTCCGAGCGCTTGGCAGCCATCGGCAGGATGGCCGCGCACGTCAGTCATGAAGTGCGCAACCCGCTCTCGAGCATTGGACTCAACCTGGAGCTCTTGGAGGAAGAGCTCGCGAACGCCGGGCAGGAAACCAAAGACTTGCTCGGCGCCATCCACCGCGAGATCGACCGCCTGGGTGCCGTCACCGAGGAGTATCTGAGGGTGGCGCGACTGCCCAACCCGCACCTGGCGCCCGAGCACCTCGGCGATGTGGTGCAGGCCACCGTGCAGCTGATGCGGGCCGAGATGAAGGCCGCGAAGGTGAAGGTCGAGGTGCGGGTCGACGACGACCTGCCTCTGGTCGCCATGGATGAGGCGCAGATGCGGCAGGTGCTGATCAACCTGCTCAAAAACGCGCGCGAAGCGACCCCGGGCGGCGGCACGGTGACGATCGACGTCTGCGCTCGTGAGGGCGTCGTTGTGCTCACACTCGGCGACGATGGCGTGGGCATGGACGCCGAGCAGAAGGAGCGCATTTTCGACCTCTTCTACACCACCAAGCAGCGCGGCAGCGGCCTCGGTCTGCCCCTCACCCAACAGATCGTGGTGGCGCACGGCGGACAAATTCGTTGCGAGAGTGCACCGGGTAAGGGCACGGTCTTCACGCTGACCTTCCCCGCGGCGAAGAACGCAGCGCAAACAGAACCCGAAGCGATGGTGGCGGAGAGTTGAAATCGTGAGCACAAAGACCAGACCCGACGGACGCGGAGCGGATGCGCTGCGCAAAGTGAGCATCGAGCCCCGCGTGCAGCGCAACCCGGAAGGGTCGGTGCTGTATAGCTGCGGCGGCACCAAGGTGTTGATCTCGGCGTCGATCGACGAGGGCGTGCAGGACTTCCTCAAAGGCAGCGGCAAGGGCTGGGTCACGGCCGAATACGCGATGCATCCGCGCGCCAATCCGCAGCGGCAACGCCGCGAAGGCCAGCGCGGTCCAGTCAGCGGGCGCACGCAGGAGATCCAGCGCCTGGTCGGTCGCGCGCTGCGTGCGGCGATTCGGCCTGAGAAGCTCGGTGAACGCACCATCACCATCGATTGCGACGTGCTCGACGCTGACGGCGGCACCCGCACCGCGTCGATCACCGGCGGCTACGTGGCGCTGGTCATGGCGCTGGATGTGCTGCGCAAGCGCGGCGTCGTGGGTCCGGGAGTCTTGCGCGAAGCCGTCGCCGCCGTCAGCGTCGGCCTGATCGAGGGGTCAGCCCTGCTCGACCTCTGCTACATCGAGGATCGCGACGCGCAGGTCGACCTGAATCTGGTCGCTACCGCATCCTCGGCCATCGTGGAGGTGCAGGGCACCGCCGAAGGCGAGGCGATGACGCGCAAGGAGCACGATGCGCTGGTCGATCGCGGGCTGCACGGGATCGCGATGCTGGTCAAAGAGCAGGACAAGGCGATCCTGGAGCTGGGCATCGACGTCAAGCGTCTCTACGGTTGAGCCATGAGCACCGTGCTGCTGCTGGCGACACGCAATCAGGGCAAGGTGCGCGAACTCCGCGCCTTGCTAGGCAACGTGCGCGGGCTGCGCTTGATTGGCCTCGACCAGGTTGACGCTGCTTGTGAAGTCATCGAGGACGGCGCGACCTTCGAGGAGAACGCTTGCAAGAAGGCGCGCGAGACCGCCGCCGCGACGGGCCGGCTGGTGCTCGCCGACGACAGCGGCCTCGAAGTCGATGCGCTATCCGGCGCGCCGGGCGTGCACTCCGCGCGCTACGCCGGTCAGCACGGCGCCGACGAAGCCAACAACGAAAAGTTGCTGATGGAGCTCGCCAACGTCGCCGACGCCGAACGCACGGCCCGTTACCGGGTGGTGTTGGCGCTGGCCGATCCGAAGGGCCTACTTGGTTCGCGCGTGCACACCGAAGAAGGCGTCTGCGAAGGCCGCATCCTGCGGGTTCGCAAGGGCCAAGGTGGCTTCGGCTACGACCCGCTCTTTCAACCAGAAGGGTATGGCTGCAGCTTGGCGGAGCTGAGCGAGGAAGAGAAGAACGGCATCAGCCACCGCGCGCTCGCCACGCACAAGCTGGAGCGCTTCTTGGAGACGTATTTGCGGCGGCAGTAGGTGACGCTCGGAGGGGACATGGAATCTGTCACGCGGGACACGGACTCTGACGCCGACGAACGACCTCGCATCCCGCGGGTGAAGAGCTGTCCAGAAATGGCTCATAGCGGCTTACGTCCTGCCAAAAAATCCTCGAAATACACGAGTATTCCTGCGGTTTTTTCTGCGGGCGCGCTCGCTCTGCGCCGACTTCTGGACAGCTCTTCAGCGAAGATCGCTTCATGCTGGCGCTCTCGGTGGCGCTCTGCCTCGACCCGCGCGAGGTCGAGCACGTCGTCTACGATCTTCGGTCGCAAGGTCCGAAACAACGCGTACTGACGGCAGACACTCGAGCAGACCAGCAGCACTCCCAGCCCGAGCCCAGCGATCCATGGCTTCACGGAAGCCCGCTTGCGGACGAAGGTCGGATCACGAGACAGATCGTGCGCGTCATCACCACGGCAAGAGCTGGCCGTCGGCATGCCAGAAGGTCCCGGAGGTCTCCATTGTCAGCTCGTCGAGACGCTGCAGGAGCAGCCGCGCGGAGTCACTCGCCTCGAGCGCACCGTGGCCGCCCGTCATGTCGGTACGCACGTAGCCCGGATGCAGGATCGCAACCGCGATGCCGCGGGGCCGCAGATCGTGAGCGAGCGAGACTCCGGCCGCGTTGAGTGCCGCCTTCGACATGCGGTAGCCATAGTAGCCGCCGGAGGTGTTGTCGCCGATCGAGCCCATGCGGCTGGTGATCAAGCCAACCTTCGCGCCTGGCGCGAGGTTCGGTAGCAAGCAACTCACGGTGCGGAGTGGGCCGAGCGCGTTGACTTCGAGCTGCGTCCGCGCGTTCTCGAGCTCGAGCGTCTGCAACGAGTCTTCGTGGAAGATGCCGGCGTTCGCGATCAGCATATCGATGCGCACCCCGCGCAAGCGCAGCGCGAGTGCGGCCATCGATTCGTCCGAGGCCACATCTACGCCGCTCTCGATGCGCGCGGAGGTGCGTTTCAGCGCGTCGCTGGCGCTGCGGCAGACGGCGATCACGTCGTGGCCGCGCGCCACCAAGCCCAAACAAAGCTCAAGCCCGATTCCGCGGTTTCCGCCTGTGACGAGTGTGGTCGGCATGACGCAGACGTACGCCGGGGCAGGTCACGCGTGGAAGTACTTTGGGAAGTATCTTGAGCCCCGAGTCGGATTTGAACCGACGACCTGCGCATTACGAATGCGCTGCTCTACCACTGAGCTATCGGGGCGAATTCACGTGCCAATGTTCGAGATTCAGCGTTACCGAGTACCATCTGTAAAATCAACTACTTAGGGGACATTGACAGCGCTTCGCAAAGTTTGCGAAACCGTTGCTCTACCACTCCGCTAAGATGGCAAACGGGCCGCATGTTTAGCAATCGGGGTCAGGTGGCGCAAGTGTGTCGGGTGCTGACTGCCAGCATTGCGAGCGAACCACTCTTCACGCAGACAGGTCCGAGTCCACGCGCAAACGAGCTGCGTGATGGCGCACTCGGGCTGACCGGTGGGGATCGAGCGTTGCTCGACCTGGCCTTCTGGCTTTGGGAAGGCGGGCAGGGGCCGCGACTGGCTGCGGTCGTGGAGCTGGTCGACCGTCCGCAGCTGCGCTTGGTCGGCACGCTCTTCGTCGCGCTTGCAGACGGCGCGTCCGCCATCGATCGTTGGCTTCGCGCGAGCGGCGGTCCGGTCGGCCAAGCCTAAACAGAGACGCCTGGACCGCGACCGACGTCGCGATCCGCCCCCGCTTCCTGCGGTGCGTGCTCACCTACAAATGTAGGCTCCGCGCGCTCCTCGAAACCGGCGGCGCCTCGCTCGCGTCTCGCGCTCCATGCGTTCCTGTTTAGGCAGCAACGGCTGGACCGCGACCGACGTCGCGATCCGCCGTGCGGCACTCACATCTCGTTGTCGCTGTCGGGGAGGTCTAGGGACTCGTCCTCCGACAGGTCGTCGTCGTCGTCCTCTTTTTCTTCGGCCTCGAATTCCTCGGTCTCCGTCTCTTCTTCTTCGTCTTCGAGCTCAGGGCTGCGGTACTTGAGCTCTATGCCGACCTCGGCGAGATGAGATTCCAGGAGCTCGAAGAGCTCGTCGACGTCGTCGGCGTCCCATTCTTCGATGGCGTCGCTGATGAAGTCATAGATGTCGCCAGTATCGACGCGCCTCTCGATTTCTTCGATCTGCTCTTCACTGAAGGCGTCCATGACGTCTTCGCGTAGCGTTTCCGTGTCGCCGTCATCTACAGCATCGGTGGCCGATTGCCTGATCTGTTTGACCGCTCGCTTGTCGAGGAAGATTTCCATAGCCAGCCGTCCCTCCAACTCGGGAAAACGCGCCTACTATCGAAGCTCTGGTCTTGTCAACAAGAGCTTGCGTGCCGTGAGCTTGTCGGCATTCTGGTCTGCGAAAAGTGGCGCGCAACGCGAGACATCAACGGATCGTGAACTTCGATGGTGCGGGCGCCGGGGGACACGAATCTTGACGCGGCGTCCCCGCAAGGTTCCACTTCCCCGTACATGATTTGCGCGAGCTGTCACAGGGACAACCCCGCGGGCAACGCGTTTTGCCACGCGTGCGGTGCCCCCATGGCCGGACAGGTCGCGCCTGTTCCGACCGTGCCGCCCGTGGTTTGTCCCAGATGTGGGGCGACCAACACGGCAGGGCACACGTTCTGCCGGGGCTGTGGCACCGATCTCTCGCGCGTATTCGGGCCCAAGCCTTCCGTCACTCCAGGTCGTCCCCCCGCCGCTGATGGGCCCGCCGTGCGGGTCTCTCCGCCGGTCCCAACTCCCGTCTTTTCCTGCACGAGTTGCGGTGCTCCGGGCGACGCGAACGCACGCTTCTGCAAGTTCTGCGGCACTCCTGTCCAAGCCATGCCTGTGTCGGCCGCGGCCGTCGTGCCGGTGGCGGTGCGCCATGACGCTCCGCAGACTCCGCTGCAGGCACAGGTGGTGGTCATCCTGCGTGACGGCTCCGAAGGGGGCGTCTATCCACTGGCCGGCGACTCAACGGACGTGGGTAGTCGCGAAGGCGACATTGTGCTCAGGGATGACCCCTACCTTTCACCGCGGCACGCCCGAATTGAGCGAAGGGGTGATACCTTTGTGCTGCTCGACCTGGGCAGTGTGAATGGCGTCTACATCCGCCTTCGAGAGCCAGCGCTGCTTTGCAACGGAGATATGATCTTGATCGGCCAGCAAGTGTTACGATTCGAGATACCGTCGGAGGCTGAGCGCCAAGTGGGTCCTGCGATACAGCATGGGGTGATGGTATTCGGGACACCCGAACAACACCGCCTCGCGCGCTTGGTGCAGTACACGACCGAGGGTCTGTCGCGCGATATCTACTATCTGCACCGCGATGAAACGGTGCTCGGTCGTGAGCAAGCCGATTTGGTTTTCGCCGACGATCCATTTCTTTCCAGGCGGCACGCAGCCATCGCGCTGCAGCGCGCGGAGCGCCGCTTCACGCTGCGCGATCTAGGTTCGAGCAACGGCACCGCCCTGCGCTCTCGCACCGAGCGGGTGCTTTCCCAGGGCGATCAGTTCCGCCTCGGTAGACACCTGTTCCGCTTCGACCTCACGGCTCCCGGCCGAGGAGGGCGCAACCCCGCATGAGTGGCGCGCAGGAACAGGAAGAGAAGGCCAGCGTGCTAGAGGCAGACGGTTCGGCAACGACCGCCACCACGGCGGAACCCGTGCAAGCGAAGCCGCTGCCGGACATCACCGGCCCCGGCGTGCGCGTGCGCTACACCGGACGCAGTGCCGTCGGCTTGGTGCGCGAGCACAACGAAGACAACCTGGTCATCGTCGATCTCAGCACCGGCGAGATCAGTCCGCGCGAAGAGACCCTGAGCGCGCAAGTCGGCGCTTCAGGTTGGCTCTTCGCCGTCTGTGACGGCATGGGCGGTGCGGCGGCAGGCGAAGTCGCAAGCCAGATGGCCGTCGACATTCTGCACGAGACGATGCGTGGCGGCGGTCCTCCTGCGGATCGCGACTCGCTGGCCCGCCGACTGGTGGCTGCGGTCGAAGCAGCCGGTAAGCGCATCTTCGAAGCGGCGCAGAAGGAACGCTCGCGTCGTGGCATGGGCACGACCGCCACTGTTGCGGTTCTCATGGACAAGGTGCTCTTCCTCGCCGAGGTGGGCGACAGTCGCGCCTACCTGCTGCGTCGCGGCGCGCTCAAGC
>JADGRG010000207.1 GCA_017881145.1 Sandaracinaceae bacterium
GCGCTCGCCAAGAGCGCGAGCTCGGCCAGGAGCGTGACAAAGAGCGCGGAGATCACAGCCACAGCCACGTTTTGTCGCCAGACGATCGACCCGAGTGGCAGGAGGGCAGCCAGCTTCAACAGAAGAAGGTCGAGCGGGAAGCCGGTCGGGTGCGCGACGCCGAGCAGGTAAGACGCCGTACCGATCTCGCCGCTGTCTCCGAGCGAGACATCGGCTTCGGCCAGCCAGCAGAGCCAAAGCGCGCTCGACGCAAACACGGCTGCGAGAAACCCGCGTGCTGTCGACGCTGCGCGCTCTCCCTCTTCCGCGATCATGCCCTCGTGCAAGCCTACACCACGTGTGGATCGCTGACCCAGACCATCGAGCATGCTCTCGCGTCATGCTGCGCAGACGACCCGCCAACCTTTTGTCGCTCGGGCCGCGATGGTATAGACCTCCCCGTTCATGCTTCGCGACTACCTTGAGCTCTCGCGCCCCAAAGACTGGGTGAAGAACGTCTTCGTCTTCATGCCAGTCCCGTTTGCGCTGGCTAGTGGCGCCAAACTGGACCGGCACGTCTTCGCGCTCGGGCTCCTGGCCTTCTGCATGGCGAACTCTGCCGTCTATTCGTTCAACGACGCTCAGGATGCGGAACGTGACCGCGCTCACGATCGGAAGAAGGAACGGCCCGTTGCCTCCGGTCGAATCTCCGCGGGCCGCGCTTACCTGTGGTCGCTGACACTGGTCGCGCTCGGCACTGCGCTCGTGCTCGCCTCCGGTAGCCACGGGGCACTGCTCATTTTCGCCATCTACTTGGGCATAAACCTCGTCTACTGCCTCGGCGCCAAGAACATCGCACTGCTCGATGTGTTCTTGCTCTCATCGGGTTTCGTGCTTCGCGTGCTTCTCGGTTGCGCCTTGCTCGTCGTGCCGCCTTCGAACCCGATGCTGCTCTGCTCTTACGCATTGGCGCTCTTCTTGGCGCTGGCCAAGCGTCGAGCGGATCTGATCAAGGGGCTCGACGGGAGCCACCGACCCTCGCTGCTCGGCTACAACCAGGCGTTCTTGGATCACGCGATGGGGATCACAGCGAGCATGGCGGTCGTGGGCTACGCGCTCTACTCGATGGAATCCAACGTGGTCATTGCGAGCAGAAAGTTCGCGTCGCTGCCCTTCGTGATGTTCGGGGTGCTCGACTACTTGCGTCTGGTGCACGTGCGAAAGAGTGGCGGTTCGCCGGTCGACGTGCTGCTTGGCTCACCGGCCATGATAGCGACGGGCGTTGGCTGGCTGCTCGCGGTGTTCTGGAGCGTGAATCTACCCTGAAGGCCTGTCTGTGAGGCCTACGGTGGCGCCTATGGTCTTCCCCAGACAGTGAGCTTTAGTCCCAGACCAAGCGGGCCGAGAGTGTGCCGCCGATCAAGTCCCTGCCGTGTGGCGTCTCGACCTGAAGCTCGATGCGCCCTACGGCTTTGTAGCTGCGCTTCCCGCTCGGGTCGTTGATGGGAGCTACTTCTGTCAGCCGCAAGGTGCCAGAGACCACATTGTTGCGCGCTTCGCCCGTAACCATGACGTAGGACCGACGGCTGCCCAGGCGGCCAGTGGCCGCAAGAGCCAGGTCAAGCTGCTGCAAGGCACTCGGTTCATGTGCAGCGTTCGCGCCGGACTACCAGTGAACGCGAGCAGCCGAACGTCGAACTTTCCCGGGTTCGGCGGGCCGACCTGCGAGCCAGCGCCAGTGTGCGCTCCAGGCTGTCTACTACCACCGGACGGCAAGCCTCCACGCTATCACAATCGTCGTAGCGCGTCGCTGCACGACTTGGCTGGGCAACCTGCAGGAACGCGCAGCATCTACACCCTTGTGTGCGCATGTGTTAGCGGCAGCGCATGTCCACCTTGCGACGACTCTTCGACGAGCTCTGGAACGGTGAACGAAGCACGGCCACGTCGACCACGCCTTTGGCGCTGCCAGCCGGGAGTCGAAAGTGAAGGCGTTAGGTGTCTGATGCGGGCTCACCGACCGGACGCAAGAGCACCAACCCGCCGCCGATGGCTGCAATGGTGGCTTGCGCAAGCCAGAGGATGAGTGAGGCTGCCAGCGCGAGACTGCTCGGCACGCCCACTGTGGCGTAGAGGCTCACGAAGATGGTTTCGCGAACACCAGCACCGGAGAGCGTTATCGGCAGGAATGTAGCAGCCATCGCCAGCGGCACGACGACCAGAGAATCGAGCAGACTGGCGTGTGGCAAAAGCGCAGAGATCAGCACGTACCCCGCCAGCGCCGGCAAGAGTTGACAGAGCACGGAGATGGGCAGCGTGACGAAGAGTGGCGTCCAGCGCTCGGGTACGGGCAGGCGCTCGAGCCACTTCGCGATAGGTTTGGGCGCGATGGTCGACAGTCGCCTGGCGAGCAGGAGTCCAAGCACCACGGCGCTCGAGAGCAAGAGGGCGATGCTTCCGAGCGCCCACGAGGGCAGCCACGCGGTCTGCGTTCCTGGCAGCGGGTGCACCAAGGTCGCCGTCGCCGTGACCAGCAAGAGCGCCGTGAGGCCGACCACACGCTCCACGAATACGCTCGCGAGCGCACTGGTGGTGCCCCGCTCGCCGAACGCGCTGCGTGACGCGAGTGCACGCACCACGTCGCCCCCGAGTCCACCCGGCAAGTAGGTGTTGTAGAACGCACCGATCAGGTAATACCTAGTTAAGCGTGAGAGCGGTGGTAGAGCCACTGCGCCGAACGCGACCAAGAGCGAGTGCCAGCGCAAGACCGCTAGGCCGTAAGCGGCACCGGTCAGGCACACCGCCAACGCGAAGGCGCTGAGCGGCACACGCGAGAGTGCCTCGATCAGGCTCGGCAGGTCGACGATTCGCTTGCCGTTGTGCGTGCCGTAGAAGAGATAGAGGAACGCGCCGAGCGTGACCGCTACCTGTGTAAAGCGCCATGCCCGGCGCCGGATGGCCACTCTGGCCGCGGACTTCTCTCGAATGGTCGCCATGCGCGCGTCGCGCAACGATACCAGAAACACGTCAGCAGCCCACGCAGCGTGTCCGCATTCACTGGCCTCGGGCCCCGGTCGCAGCTGGCAGGTCGACGTGGAAGCGCGCAAAGGCCCCTTCCTCACTCTCGACGCTCAGCGTCCCCCCATGCTCGCGCACGATCCCTTGCGCGATCGACAAGCCCAGGCCTGCCCCTTCGGCGTTTTGTTTCGTGGTGCAGAAGGGGTCGAAGATCTTGCCGAGCATGGACTTCGCGATCCCCGTGCCGAGATCTTCGACACTGACGCGCACGATCGTGGAGGTGTCCATTGGCAGGGCGCGCGCCGTGATGGTGATCCGCTTGTTCGGGTCGTGCTCGGGGAAGCGCTCGTTGAGTGCGTCTCGCGCGTTGCTCAGGAGGCTCATCAGCACCTGCTGCATCTGCGCGGGATGACACCTCACCAGAGGTAGGTCCGTCGGCACGTCGACACTGACCTCTATCTCCTCCTTGCGCAGCAGAGTCGCGATCAGAGACAGGGTGTTCGAGACGATGCCGTGGATGTGCGTCTCGGTGTAGGGCTCACCATCCTGACGAGCGAACGAGAGCAAGTTGCGCACGATGCTCGCGACGCGCTGCGCTTCGTTGGAGATCTCAGCTGCATAGCCGTCGATCTCCGCTGACGCCGCACGGCGTCGGATGAGTTGCGCGTAGTTCATGATGCTTTGCACGGGGTTGTTGATCTCGTGAGCCACGCCGCTGGCCAGCGTGCCGATGGCCTCGAGCTTCTGTTGGTGTCGCAATTGCGCCTGAAGCTGGTTGCGCTCGCGCTCCGCGCGCTTGCGTTCCGACACATCGCACGCGATTCCGAGCGTGCCAATGATCTGCCCCGCTTCATCCCGCAACGGCTCGACGTAAGCCTCGAAGTCGCAGTCGAGCCACCGCGTTACAAAGCTGACCGACTGGCCCTGCAACGCCTGCAGATGTGCGGCGATCTGTGGTTCGGCTGGGTCCCGCGTCTGAAAATAGTCCCAGAGCGAGACACCCACGACCTGATTCGGCAGCAGACCAAGTGAGCGCAAAGCC
>JADGRG010000208.1 GCA_017881145.1 Sandaracinaceae bacterium
ATAGCGCTCGGGTGTCTGCATCTGGGCATGCTTTGGCTCTGGTGGTCGCGCGCGTCGCTTCCGCGCACCGAGCTTTTGGAAACGGCCGCGCTCACGCTCGGCTTCGACGCGATGCTCGGGCTCTACTACGCGCTGGTGCTGAAGCGACAGCGCAGTGGCTCGCTGCAAGAGTACTGGGGCGACGCCTTCGTCCCTCTGGGGCAAGCCTGGCCGGCGTGGCAGAGCTTCCTGCGTGGACGGGTGTGGCCCAATTTCTTTGCCGGCGCATTTCCGCAGCAACCTGGTTGCATCGCCGTCTGTGCGCTCCTGTTCCTGCTGGGCGTCTACGCGCTCTTGCGACCGCGGAAGCGACTTCGCCACGACGATCCCTCATCCACGACCGCGCGGCGCGTCTTGGGCACTGCGATGCTCGCATGCTTGGCCCAAGCGTTCGTGCTCGCGGCGCTCAAGCTCTACCCGCTGGGTGGCTACCGGCTCGATCTCTACCTGCATCCGCTGCACCTGTTGTTCGTGGTGGCCGGTGTGGATTGGGCGCTGCAGCCGATGGCTGCAGGAGCGAGAGCCACCGTCGCAAGCATGCTCACGCTGGGCACGCTCGCATTCCTCCCCGGCTTCGCCGCACCCGTCCAGACGTACCACAGCGACAAGCCTGCCTCGCGCTACATCGCCCAGCTCGAGCGCGACAAGCGCGATGGTGATCTGGTGCTGGTGTACCCGAAGGACCTCTACACCTTCGCGCTCTACACGCACTGGAACGTGCGGGTCGGAACGAGCGCGACCAGCCCCGAATATCGAATTGGCTTTCACGAACCCGGCGTATACCAGCTTGCTTCCGACGTGAGCATTCGCCTCTGGCGAGATCTCGGCGGCAAGCTCAGGCGTAGTCCGGCGCGCATCTTCTATCTTGCTGTGCACAAGGATCGAGCCGCCGATCAACGGATCGTGAACACCATCAAGAACGCAGGCTATCGCGTGGCGCGACGTCAGGAGGAAGACGGAGCGAGGCTGCTGCTCTTCGTGCCCACGCGCGGCGCTACCCCTGCCGCCAGTCCCTGATATACCCGCCGAGCAGCCTTCGGCTCTCGGCTGAATCAATGCCAGATCGCACGCTCCGTCGCTCAGACCGGCAGGATTGAGCAGCTCTCCTCTTCGTAGTACATGGCAGGGTCCGAATCGCCGATGAAGCTCGTCATACAGATCCCCTGCTGGAACGAGGCGCTTACGCTGCCCGCCGTGCTCGCGGACCTACCCACCGCCATCGCCGGCATCGACACCATCGAGACGCTGGTCATCGACGACGGCTCGACCGACGGAACGCCCGAAGTCGCCGAAGCCCACGGCGTGACGCGGGTGGTGAGACACCGTGGCAATCGAGGTCTCGCGTGGACATTCCTGACGGGCCTCGAGACCGCGCTCGAAATGGGCGCGGACATCATCGTCAACACCGACGGCGATCATCAGTATCCAGGCGGCAGCATCGCGGATCTGGTCGCGCCCATGCTCAGCGGCGAAGCGGATCTGGTAATCGGTGATCGGAACACCCGCTTCGATCCCAAGGTGCCCGCACCCAAGAAGCTCTTCTACGGCCTCGGCAACTTCGTGGTGCGCAGCGCGACTGGCGTCAGCGTACATGATGCTCCGAGCGGCTTTCGAGCCATGTCCCGCGAGTTCGCGCTCAGCGTGTACCTGACCAACCCCTTCTCTTACACGCTCGAAACCATCTTCGCTGCTGCCGAACATCGCTATCCGATCCGCGAAATCTCGATTCGCACCAATGCGCCGACTCGCAAGAGCCGCCTCTTCGGCGGCATCACGCAGTACATGCGGCGGTCGGCGACGATCATCTTGCAGGGCTACTCCATGCACAACCCGCTCAAAGCGTTCGGTTGGCTGAGTCTGCCCTTCCTTTCGCTAGGCGTCGGGCTCGGTCTGCGCTTCGTCTACTTCTTCATTCGCGATCCCGACTACAGCGGCCACATCCAATCGTTGATCCTGGCCGCGATAGCGATCGTGGTCGGCGCACAGATTCTGCTCTTCGGCATGCTCGGCTCCCTGGTCCGCGCCAACCGACTGCTCTTGCAGGACATCCGCCTGCGCGTGCGCAGACTCGAGCTGCGGGACGACAAGCACCCCGCCAAGCACTCGCCGCCGCGCTGAGTGAGCGCCTACTTGCGCGTGCGTCGCCGCTTGCGGACTTTCGCCTGCTTCGGTGCTTCGTAGAGGCTCTGCGCGGGGCTTGGGTCCGTTGCGAACGCGGCCACTGCGCTGCCCCAATCCGAGCCCTCGGCGATCAGCTCGCAGATCATCACGGCTTCGGCCGCCGCTTGGTCTGCGCGCACGCCCAACTTGCGGATGCGTGCTTGCATGCGTCGCGCCACGGCCAGCCGCGTCGCAAGCTCGGCGCGCGCCACATCGAAGGGTCCCCAGGGCAACCAGCGGAACATCCAGATCTCGTCGGCAAGCCAGTCGTTCCAGATGGCTTCCACGTTCTCGGGCGGATTGGTGCGAGCCGTAGCGCGCGCAAACGATGCCGCCCAGGGACGCGGCCGCGGCGGTGGTTTGTGACCGACGGCCAGCTCCAAGAGCGCGTCACCAAACCAAGCCAACGCTTCACCGCCAGCGCTCGGGTCGCGCGAGTCGAAGATCTCTGCCGCGATCACCGCCCAGCCTTTGTCGACGAGCGCAGGCAACGGCTTGGCGCCGAGAACGGTTTCGGCTTTCTCACCGCGCAGCAAACGTGCCAGCAGCTCTGCTTCGATCTCGGCATAGAGCGCAAAGGGGACGCGCTGGCCATCGATGAGCTCGATGCGATCCGGCGCGACGCGATCGACCTCGAGTCGGCCGCCGTGATTGGAGAGTGACGCCTCCGCATCCGCGACAGAGAGCGGCGGTCGATCGCCGAGCGTGCGGCAGGGACAGCGATGTTCGGTGGTGATGCGTCCCCCGAGTGGCGTGGCAACCAGGCCATAGGGGAAGCGCCGGCAGCCCGTGGGCTTCGCGGCTGAGCCTTCTAGGCGATGGATCTCGCAGCCTTGCTTGCCGAGGTAGACGCAGCGGCCGTTGCCGTCGGGGGCCAGGCAATCACCGTCGATGTCGTCGTTGAACACGACCGAGAGCTTGCGGCGCGCACGCAGGTCGCGCGCTTCGGAGCGCGTCACCGGCCCGAGCGCGTGGATGTCGGTGCAGCAGAGGCCATCGCCAAAGCAGCGAAAGCGCGCTCCTGGGCGCACCAGGAGCGGGCGTGGAGTTGCAGGCTTGGGACGTGCCATCGCGTCGCGATCTACACCGATAAGCCTGTGAGCCAAAGGCCTTTCGCTGGCAAATCGCGCAGCCTGCACGCCGCGTGGTGCGTTTATCGCTCCTTCATCCCACCGCTCGGCGCTCGGCGAAGCTCAGCCTGGCGCGGCTCACCGCTGCACCCAAGCCATTGAGCACGCTCTCGGTGGTCGTCAGATCGACGCACGCATCGGTGATGCTCTGTCCGTAGGTGAGCTTGGTTCCGGGCACGAGATCCTGTCTGCCGGCCACCAGATGGCTTTCGATCATCACGCCCATGATACGCCGACAGCCCTTCGCCACTTGCTCACTGACATCGGCTGCAACCAGCGGTTGATTGCGTGGATCCTTGTTGCTGTTGCCGTGGCTGCAGTCGATGAGCACGCGTGGATTCAGGCCCGCAGCGGCAAGCTTCTCGCTGGCGGCGCGCACCTGTGCTTCTGCGTAGTTCGATCCGCCCGAGCCACCACGCAGCACCACGTGTGACTGCGGATTACCGCGCGTGCGCACCACAGCCACCCGACCGCTTCCATCGATGCCGACGAAGCTATGCGCCTCTCGCGCCGACTTCATGGCGTTGATCGCCACCTCGAGACCTCCGTCGGTGCCGTTCTTGAAGCCGACTGGCATCGACAGACCCGAGGCGAGCTCACGATGTGTTTGACTCTCGGTGGTGCGCGCGCCGATCGCGCTCCACGAGACGAGATCACTCAGATACTGCGGGATCACCGGATCGAGCGCTTCGTTGGCGATGGGCATGCCCAGCTCGCCGAGCGAAAGCAATAGCTTGCGCGCCACGCGAATGCCGTGACTCACATCGCAGCTGCCGTCGAGATAGGGATCGTTGACCAGGCCCTTCCAGCCGACGGTGGTGCGCGGCTTTTCGAAATAGCCACGCATGCAGATCAGCAACTCGCCTTTCAGGCGCTCGCGGATCGGCAGCAGCCTCTCGGCGTAGTCGAGCGCCAGCGCTGGGTCGTGGATGGAGCAAGGGCCCACCACCACCAAGAGGCGTTCGTCGGTGCCGGAAAGGATGGCGTCGATCTCCGCGCGGGCGCTGCTCACGGTGCGTGCGGCGCGCACGCTGATGGGAAGCTCAGCTCTGACTTCGTCCGGTGTGGAAAGTGGCATGGTGGCCGCGACTCGAAGGTTGTTGGTGTTGTCCATGGTGGGGCTCCAAAAGCAGAAAACCCCTGACCGCGTGTTGGGCGGCCGGGGGTTCTTGTCAGCGGTTCTTTCGAACTAGCTCAGCGTAGATGCGCTACGCGGCTCCCCAGCGTTGCCCGAAGGGCACGTAGGTAAACCAAAGGGCGTAGCGGGCACTCGTCTGCATGACTCGGCTACCTTACTACAGGCCTAGCCGTTGGCAAGTCTGCACCTGATGCACGTGCATCCGCGCTCATTTCGGCGGCATGCGCAAGGCGCCGTCGAGACGCACGGTCTCTCCGTTCAGGTAGGAGTTCTCGACCATGTGCAGCGCCAGGCGGGCAAAGTCGTCTGGCTGGCCGAGACGCGAAGGGAAGGGGATTCCCACCGCCAGCGCCTGGCGTGCCTCGGCCGGCAAGAGCGCGAGCATGGGTGTGTCGAAGGTGCCCGGCGCGATGGTCAGCACCCGGATGCCTGCCTTGGAGAGGTCGCGCGCCGCGGGCAGCGTCAAGCCCACCACGCCGGCCTTGGAAGCTGCGTAGGCGGACTGGCCGATCTGTCCGTCGAACGCCGCGATGGAGGCGGTGTTGATCACCACGCCACGCTCGCCGTCGGTGAGTGGCGGGTTCTTCGCCATCACCGCCGCCGACAGCCGCATCACGTTGAAGGTGCCGATCAGGTTCACGGTGATCACGTTGGTGAAGAACTTGAGGTCGTGTGGATCGCCTTCCTTGTTCACGGTGCGCTGCACCCAGCCGATCCCCGCGCAGCTCACCGCGATGCGCAGCGGCGCGAGGCTCTGCGCCAACGTCAGCGCGGCCTGCACGTCGCTCTCGGAGGTGACGTCGGTCTTGGCGAAGCGGGTAGCAGCACCCAGCTCCCGCACCAGCGCTGCACCACGCTCCTCGTCGCGGTCGAGCACGACCACCTTTGCACCGGCAGCGACCAAACGCCGCACCGTGGCCTCACCGAGACCCGACGCTCCACCCGTGACAACCGCTGACGCACCTTCGATCCGCATCTTTGTCTCTCCCGCCGCCAGCACGCTGCTGGCGGCATCTGCGGCACCGTCCTACCACGGTCGCCCCGCCTGTTCGGCCTCAACTGCATTGGCCGGCGGCCAAGGTCATCGTCGCTGATCAAGGAGCAATAGCCAGCGCTATTGTGACCAGGAACGCCTGGCGCTCGGATTCTGACTGCCCGCCCACCAAGCGCCGCGTACAATCCCCGGACCATGACCGCTCAATCCACGCTGAACACAGAGCCCACTCGCTCGGTCCTCGACCGTTTGCATGAAGAAGCCAAGGGCGATCGCCTGCGCTTCATCACGCTCGCGCCGCGCATGCTGCTCTCTGTGTTGCGCCATGGTTCTTTCGCCAAGGGTGTGACGCCGAGCATGATGAAGGAGTGCTTCATTCCGCTGACCGCCGAGGGCGGCGAGCTGCTGTACCTCACGGCTCGCGCGATCGGCGCCAAGACCATCGTCGAGTTCGGGACCTCGTTCGCGATCTCCCCGCTCTACCTGGCCGCCGCGGTGCGCGACAACGGTGGCGGGCTGGTGATCGGCACCGAGCTCGAGCCCGAGAAGCATGCGCGTGCGCTCGCCCACTTGAAGCAAGCGCGTCTCGACGATCTCGTGGACGTGCGTCTGGGCGATGCGATGCAAACGCTGCGCGAGCTCCCAGGCGCAGTGGACATGTTGCTGCTCGACGGCTGGAAGAACCTCTACATGCCTGTGCTCGATCTCGTCCAGCCGCGCCTGCGCAAGGGCGCGGTCGTGGTCGCCGACAACATCTTTACGTTCCGCAAGGAACTGCGCCCCTACGTGGAGCAGATGCAGTCTGGCCGACGCGGCTTCGACTCGACGACCCTGTCGATCGGCCAGGGCCTGGAGTATTCGGTCTACCGCGGTTGAGCACGCGCTGCAGCTGATGGCGACGGTGCAAACGATACCTGCGCGAGAGGAGCTACGCCCATGTCAAAGGTTCGCGTTAACGCATTTGGAATCTCTATCGATGGTTACGGCGCCGGTCCCGACCAAGATCTGGCCAATCCGATGGGCGTCTCCGGGATGGCGCTGCACCAGTGGGTCTTCGGCACCAAGACCTTCCAGAGAACGCACGCCGACTTCGCTGGATCGCTGATCGGAGACGAGGTCGGCCGAGAAGGCGTCGACGACGACTTTGCCGCGCGCGCCTTCGAGAACCTCGGCGCCTGGATCCTGGGCCGCAACATGTTCGGTCCGGTGCGGGGCCCCTGGCCCGACGAGAGCTGGAATGGATGGTGGGGCAAGAACCCGCCCTACCACGTACCCGTCTTCGTGCTTACGCACCATGCTCGTGCGCCCATCGCGATGGAGGGCGGAACGACGTTCCACTTCGTGGCCGACGGCATCCATGCCGCGCTGAAACGCGCGAAGGAGGCGGCTCTGGGCAAGGACGTCCGCCTCGGCGGTGGAGTTGCCACCATTCGCCAGTACCTCACCGCGGGGCTGATCGACGAGATGCACCTCGCGATCTCCCCCGTGCTTCTGGGCCGGGGCGAGAACCTCCTCGCCGGCATCGATACGGTGAGCCTCGGCTACAAGTGCACGGAGCACGTCTCCACGGACGACGCTACCCATGTTGTCCTGATGAAGTGATCCCGCACCAGTCTCCAGGTCACGGGAAGGTCCCTTGGGATCCCTTGACCCGATCCGTGCGCGCGACAAGGCTCCAGCCGCCACATCCTGGATGCC
>JADGRG010000020.1 GCA_017881145.1 Sandaracinaceae bacterium
ACAGCACGAGCGCGGCGAAGCTCTCTCGGCGTCATAGCGCGCTCGCCTCCCAGGTCGCATGCTCGGCGTCGACGCGCAGGCGACCTTTGAACGACGGCATGCATAGCTCGAGGTCGCAGGGCAGCCGCACCGGGCGCCCCAAGGCGGCTTCGATGCCTTGCCGCGTGACGACGCAACGCTCCCGCGCCAAGACGCGCAGGTAGGCACCGCGGTCCTGCACCTGTACATCGGTGTTCGTGGCCTGAATGGCCGATAAAATCGCCAAACCCGTGTCGGATGGCAGAAGCACGGGGCCGACCGAGCGCAGCTCTTGCGTCATGGCGGCGCCCCCGCTCGCACGGGCAACTCGACCAAGATTTGCCCGTGCTCGATGCGCGACGGCACGGCCGTCAAGCAGGGGCGCAGCGGATTGATGCCCTCGCCAGAGCTCGCATCGAACGTGTGGCGGTGGACACGACAGGTGATGACGCCGTCTTGCAGGGTGCCTTCGCTGAGCGGGTAGCCTTGATGCGGGCAACGATCGCGAAACACGCACACGCCTTGCTCCCCGCGCACCACCAGCAAGGGCTCGCCGCGCAGGCTCACGCCGCGCATCTCACCGACCCACAGCTCGGCCTCGGCCAGAAGCGTGTCAGCCAAGGTCATCCTCCTGCGTCAGGTCGACGCGATCGAGCGCCGAGAGTCCAGCCTGACCGAGCGTGAGCTCGCCCTCTAGCACGCGGCCGCGATGCCAAACGCGCAAGGGCGCGGCGAGTGTCACGCGCGGCGCGGCGGCGCGCGCTAGACGGAGCGCCAGCTCGTCGATGCTCTCGGCTTCATCGGCGAGCACGACCAGCCCGAGCGTGTCCCCACGCACGAAACAGTAGAGCGGCATCGCCACTACGGCTGCCCCCCGCGCTTGAGGAAATCGTAGTGACCGGAGACCACGTCGCGACCCCAACTAGCTTCAGACAGACCGAAATAGCGCACGAGCTCGAGCAAATTTGCGGGAGCCTGGCCGGCCAAGATGCGCTCGACCACGCCTCGGTGCGCCGCGTAGCGCTCGGGCTCGGCTTCGAAAAGCTCGCGGCACGGCTCCGAGCAGAACACGTAACGGCGGCCCGGCTTGTCGACGAACACGGCGCTGTTGCGGCAAGGAGTACCTGCGCACAGCACCAGCTGGCATAGATTGCAAAAGGCGACGGGCGTCGTGCCGTGCGTGAACCATTCGACGCCGGGGCCTGCCGCGCGCCAACGCTCTTCGATGTTGTGCCAAACGGGCTCGAGCTCGGGCCAAGTCTGCGGATACTTCTCGGCCAGCCAGGCGCGCTCTTTAGGCCCCGGCAGCACGAAGTCGAACCAAGTGGTGGCGCGGTAAGTGTACGCGCTGGCATAGAGCATGTGGTGGTAGATGGGCAGCGCCTCGAGGAACGCCTGCCAGTACTTCGGCAGCGCGAGCCCCAGCTCGCTGAGCGAGCTTTGGAACTGGTCGACCACCCACTCTTCGACGAATTCTTTGAAGCTTGCGCGCCGAGCGTGGAGCGGCGTCAAATAGTCCATGGCGAAGCCGGTCACCACCGCGAAGAAGCGGAAGGAACGCCAAAACCATTTATCGACCAAGCGCTGGGCGCGTGCGGGATCCTTCTGCACCAGTTTTTTCAGCACCGGATGGCCGATCTGCGCGTGGCGCGCCTCATCGGTCTGAATGCTCTGCAGCATCTGCTCGAACAGCCGATCGCCGACCTGCTTGGCCATGGCGGTAAGGCCTATGAACTGCAGGTTGGTGAAGCCGGTTTCGAAGACGAAATGCGTACCGATCGCGAACTCGATCGCGTCGGAACCGAGCAATAGCTCGTCGACCAAATGCCGACCTGCGACAGCCACCCAGTCGTCGCTGTGAAACAGCCGGTGCGTCCACTCGAACTGCTCGTCCCAGCGCACGAGGTCGTGCATCGCGCGTAGCGGCAACTGGGTGTGGCGCAGCTCGTCGAGCGCGCCGAGCAGCGAGGTCATGCGCCAAGCGCTATCGCGACCGAAGCGCGCCGCGCGCAAGTTGCCGATGACCGCCGCGAACTCCGCAAGCGGCAACGTCGCCATGTGCAGCTTCACGACCGAAAGCCACCCTGGATCGAGCTTCGACACGTCTTCGATGCGCCCGACCGCCTCCGCGATGGCCTGAAACGAGACTTCTTTTCTTTGTTGGGTGGAGACGTACTCGGCGTAGGTGCTGCGAAATGGCTCGTCCCAGTCGCGCCATTCTTGGGCCGGCAGCCAGGGCGAGCCGGAGAGCGCCTCCGGGAAGACTTGGCGCTCCTCCGCATAACTAAACGACCAGTCCAGTTTTCGCGCCAGATCGCACCACTCGTCCCGCAGCGGCATCACGTCCTCATCGTGGTGCCTCCGTTTCCCGGCACACACGACAGGCAGCCTACCCCGCACCGACGCCTGAATCCATCGCCGATCGTGCAGTTTCAGTGGGGCGAAGCGCTACGGCGACGGCGCGGCCTACGAAGTGTCGCATACTGCGAGAAAGCGCATGCTTACCGCCGAAAAATCAGCCGACATTCTCGCTCTCGGCGCGGCCCCGACCCCGCCTTCTGCGATCGCCGACCTGCTTGGCCATGGCGGTAAGGCCTATGAACTGCAGGTTGGTGAAG
>JADGRG010000209.1 GCA_017881145.1 Sandaracinaceae bacterium
GCGCCTCGCGGCACCCCCCTGGCTGAAGCCGATCCGTTTTCAGGGCCGCCGCAATCCGCGATGAACGACTATCCGTTCTATCGGATTGACGGCAAGGAAGTTCATGAAGTGGCCGTCGGCCCGATCCACGCGGGAGTGATCGAACCGGGTTCCTTTCGCTTCATGTGCTTGGGCGAGCAAGTACACCACCTGGAGATCCAGCTCGGCTACCAACACCGCGGCGTCGAGCGTCGCCTGCTGCAAGGCAAGCCAACGCTCCTTGCGCCGCTCGTGGAAACCATCGCCGGCGACACCAGCATCGCGCACACCTGGGCCTATTGCGCCGCGCTCGAGCGTCTCTGCGGTTGCGAGCCACCGATCGAAGTAGAGGTCGCTCGGGCCGTCGCGCTGGAGCTGGAGCGAGTCGCCATGCATCTTGCCACACTCTCGGGGCTCGCCGCCGATATCGGTTTCCTGCAGGGCGCTACCACCTATGGGCGACTACGCACCACCGTGATCAACGCAGTGATGCGCCTCTGTGGCAGCCGCTTCGGTCGGGGTGCGTTGCGCCCTGGTGGCATTGCGATGCACCTGCCTGGCGACCTGCTGCCGCTTTTGCTGTCCAACGTGGAGCTGGTGCGCAACGATCTCGCGATCATCAACGAATGCTTCCTCGACGCGCGCACCGTCAAGCACCGATTGCGCGCGGTCGGCGTGCTCACCCAGGAGCGCGCCCTGAGCCTCGGGATCGTGGGCCTGGCGGCGCGCGCCTCCGGCGTGGCGTGCGATGCGCGGGACGGCATGCAGCAGGGCGCCTACGAGGTGTTGCCCATCGCCACGAGCAGTGCGAGCGAGGGAGACTGCTATGCTCGCGCCTGGGTCCGCATCGCAGAAATGGACGCCTCGCTCTTGTGGTTGTCGACCATCGTCGCGCTCTATCCGCGCTGGGAGCAGGCACGCACAGTGCTGGGAACACTCGCGCCAAAGCACTTGGTCGTAAGCGTGGTTGAGGGTTTCCGCGGAGAGGTCGTGCATTGCCTCGAGACGGGCGCGAGCGGTGAGCTCGTCCACTACAAGGTGCAGGATCCGTCGCTGCGGAACTGGATGGGGCTGGCGATCGCGGTGCGCGGCAACGAGATCTCTGATTTCCCAATCTGCAACAAGAGCTTCGACCTCTCTTACTGCGGTCACGATCTATGACCCTCTTCAAGTCACTCCGAGTGCGCGCCTCGCAGGGCGCTCAGTATATCCCCGATCTGCGCAAGGCAGTTCCGCTCGGCTTCCGTGGTCGGCCGGTGATCGCTGGGGAGCGTTGCGCGAGCGAGTGCCGGGCTTGCGTGGACTTGTGTCCGACGCGCGCCATCACGCTCGATCCGGTGACGCTCGACCTCGGCCGCTGCGTGTTCTGTACCGAATGCGTAGAGGCGTGCCCGCAGAACAGGATCGCGTTCACGCCGGAACCGCGCATGGCGAGCAACACGCGCGAGCAACTGTCGATCCGAGCAGGTCAAGAGGAGATCACGAGCGCTCGTGCTTCGGCGACCTTCTCGAAGCTCTTCCGTCGCTCGTTGAAGCTACGACAGGTCTCGGCGGGTGGCTGCAACGCTTGCGAGCTGGAGCTGGGCGCGCTGGCCAACGTCAACTTCGACGTGCAACGCTTCGGCATCGAGTGGGTGGCTTCACCGCGTCATGCTGATGCACTCGTGCTCAGTGGGCCGCTGACGCGTGCCATGGCCGCTGCGGTGCAGCTGGCGTGGGACGCCATGCCCGACCCGCGCTTTCTGGTCGTCGTCGGCGCCTGCGCGATCTCGGGTGGCCTCTACGATGAGGGCGAGTGCATCGAGCGAGCGTTCTTGGATCGCGTGGGCCCCACGCTCTACGTGCCCGGCTGCCCGCCACACCCGCTCACCTTCGCAAATGCGATCCTCGATCTACTCGGGGTCGCCTGAGATCGCGTTGGCGACGCGCGTCGTCACGTCGCAGATACCTTGGCGTTCGGACGGCCTGTCGGTGGCATTGCGGTGCACCTTTCTGCAAAGGCGCAGCACGTTCGGCAACTGGCAGTCGATTTGGACCTCCCGATAGCTCGCCGGGACCTTGCCGCCGAAGCCGTTATACGTGAGCACGTAGGTACCCACCGGTGCTTGCCGGAGCAGCGTGTCGATCGTCGCGATATCGCGTTCGTAGCGTTCACGGCCCAGATCGACCTCCTCGTCGAGGTGTTCTCGGCTGCCGAAGAGATTCTCTCCGAATGGATTGTACAAGTAGTACGCGTCCGCGAGCGGCGTCGGCACCTCTCCGAGCGCGCCTTGCACGAAGCGCACGCGGTCTTCGACAGCGAAGCGCTGCGCCAACTGACGAGCGGCTGTCAGAAGGCGCGGCCGGTGCTCCAACCCCGTAAACTCACAATCACCGGCCAGCGCGGCCGCAACGCAGAACTTCCCTGGGCCAGCTCCGATGTCGACCACCGTCTTCACGCGAGCTGCATCGAGCCACGCCGCGGCCCGTACGGCGACGTGCAGCGGCGTCCAGTGCTGCCAGGAGACGCTGCGCAGATCCTGCGGCAGCCACCGATCGAAGATGCTGTCCAGGGGAGGGTCCGCGTTGCGCATTGCCTCTGCGATCTGCTCCGGCGACATTTGCGGCGTCGCCAATGTCTTCCGTCGCAAGGCGTCGTCGTCGTTGAGGCTTGATACTCTGTTTGTAATGACATCCCTCAATGAAGCGAGTCCTGCAGCCGCTTGACCAGCGATGCGTGTTCGTCGAGCAGGGCGACAGGAAGGCGCTTGCCGAAGCGGCCAAGGAAGTCCAGCGCGCATCCACACTCCTCTAGCCACGCGCTACCATCCACGGCCAGCAGACCAAGGAGTTGATCGCTCGACAGGTTCAGACCGCTTAGATCGATGGAATCGCGCTGCGGCAGCAGACCAATCGCCGCATCATGCGCGGCCGTCGTGCCTTCCACGCGTTCGACGATCCACTTGGGAACCCGCACGTTGTCGCCGAAGCCCGGCCAGAGAAAGTGACCATCGTCACCAGTGCGAAACCAATTGACGTGGAAGATCTTGGGTGCGCGTCGCAGCTTCTTTTCGAGCGCGAGCCAGTGCCCGAAGTAGTCCCCCATGTTGTGTCCGCAGAAGGGCAGCATGGCCATTGGGTCGTTGCGTGGCACGCCTACGGCTCCGGTGGCCGCAGCCGTGGTTTCGCTGACCATCGTCGCACCGACGTAGATGCCGTGCCGCCAGTTGCGTGCCTCGTAGACGAGCGGCACGAGCTTGGAGCGTCGTCCACCGAAGACAATCGCTGAGATTGGCACCCCCGTAACCAGGTCGAACGAATCGTTGCTGCTCGGACACTGTCGCAGCGCGACGGTGAAGTGTGACTTCGGGTGCGCCGCTGGCGTGATAGCCCCAGAGCTCCAATCCGCGCCGCGCCAGTCCTGCAACACCTCGTTGTCGTCGAGATTGGACATGCCTTCCCACCACGGCGTGCGATCGGCGCGCAACGCGAGGTTCGTAAAGATCACGTCGTGAGTCAGTGAGCGCATGGCATTGGGATTGGTCTTCGTGCTGGTGCCGGGCGCGACACCGTACATGCCGTTTTCGGGGTTGATGGCCCAGAGGCGCCCGTCTTTTCCGGGATGCATCCAGCAGATGTCATCACCCACCGTTTCGATCTTCCATCCAGGCAGGCTGGGCACCAGCATCGCGAGATTCGTCTTGCCGCATGCGCTCGGAAACGCGGCCGCGATGTAGTGCTTCGAGCCGCTCGGGTTGGTGATGCCGAGGATCAGCATGTGTTCGGCGAGCCAGCCTTCCTCGAAGGCGTCGACGCTGGCGATGCGCAGGGCGTGGCACTTCTTGCTGAGCAGCGCGTTGCCACCGTGGCCCGAGCCGATGCTCCAGATCTCCCGCTGTTGTGGAAAATTCACGATAAAGCGTCGATCTGGCGCCAGAGCTCCCAGGCTGTGCAGCCCGCGCGCGAAGCTTTGCGACACGCCGAGGCGGTTGATCGCCACCGTTCCCATGCGTGTCATGAGGCCCATGTTGAGCACCACGTAGGGACTGTCTGTGATCTCGACGCCTACGTGGCTGTAGGGGGACCCGTTCGGTCCCATCAGATACGGCACCACATACATGGTGCGGCCATTCATCGTGCCCGCAAACAGAGGCCACACGCGCTTTCGCGCTTCGTCTGCGCTCATCCAGTTGTTGTTGGGGCCGGCGTCTGCTTCGCGCTCGGTCGAGATGAAGGTGA
>JADGRG010000210.1 GCA_017881145.1 Sandaracinaceae bacterium
CACGGCGCGTGTGCTGGCCACCGTGCGTGGGCAGCCGCAGCGCGTGCGCTTCACGGTTCCCGCATCGCGCGATGACGCGCGCTACCTCTTTCTCTACCCGACCGAGCGAGGCTTGCGGCGCCTCACACCGCCGCCCGTCGGCACCTTCCAGCGGCTGCCGCGGGCCATCTATCCGAACGAATACTCGCTAGAGCTATTGCGGCAAGACCGACTCGCCGCTGATGGCGGCATCAGTCCGGTGCCGAGTGGAGCACGATCACGGTGACCTCGGCTGGGGCGGCCACACGCATCGGTGGACCCCAGAAACCGGTGCCGCAGCTGACGTAGATCTGTGCCTCTCCGACGCGATACAGGCCGGCCACGAAGCGGGTTGCCAAGCGTACAAAGTAGTTGAAGGGCCAGAGCTGTCCACCGTGGGTGTGGCCAGAGAGCTGGAGATCAACTCCGGCTCTGGCTGCTTTGTCGAAGGTCTTGGGGTCATGGGCGAGCAGGATCACGGGCCGGTCGGCGGCGATTCCGCGTAACGCGGCGCTCACGTCGTCGCCCGAGCCTCCCATGCGCTTGCCCGTCGGGTCATCCACTCCGGCCAGCTCGAAGCTTGCGGCACTCGCAGCGTCCGTGATGGTCACGTGTGTGTTGCGCAGCGGCGTCATGCCCAGCTCTCTCACCTTGCGGGTCCAGCGCTCGGCTCCGGAGAAGTAGTCGTGATTACCGGTCACGAAGAACACTCCGTGCCGTGCGCGCAGCGAGCCAAATGGAAGAACTTCGGCTGCTAGGTGCTGCACGCTGCCGTCCACCAGATCCCCCGTGACGACCACGAGATCAGGCTTCTGCGCATGCACCTGTGCCACCACGCGTGCGGCGAACTCGCGGCGCAAGAGTGCCCCGATGTGCACGTCGCTGAGCTGTACCACGCGGTAGCCGTCGAGCAGCTTCGGCCAGCGTCGCAGCGTGATGTGCACGGGGTTGGTCTGCGGCCCGCGTAGTCCCGAGCGCAGGCCGAACGCCATCAGCGCCAGAGTCAGCAGCCCGAGCCCAACCGCCCGTCCGCGCGCGACCTCGATGCCTGAAAGCCCAGCGAGGCCCAGCACGGCATCGGAGAGCCAGAGGCCGAGCAGCCAGTAGAAGCATGCGCCCATCCACAGGGCAGCGGGCCAAGCGACGAAGCGTGCAGCTCGTGGCGGCAGCGTGCGCTCCGCGATCGGAGCGGCGATCAGCGAGAGCGCCCCGGCGAGAATGGCGAGGTTACCGATCCGCGCAAAGGGTTCGGGCCAGTGCGGAGCCATCACCAAGCGCAGCGCGAAATAGGCGTGCGCTGCGCCGACGATCGAGAGCGCGATGGTGATGAAGACCGCGAGGAGCAGGGTGCGCCGCGGCCTGCTGCTGCTTGCTGCTGGTCCGTGCGTCTGGCCAGCGGTTTCTGCCATGCTCGACTCGTCGCTTTCCACGCAGGCTTTCTAGCAAGAAAAACGCCGGACCACTCATGGTGATCCGGCGCATTTCGTGTCGGGGCATTCCTCCGAGCCGATCCCGCGCAGGCGATGGAAAGGCTCTGGGGAGGTGCGATCTCTACATGTCCATGTCGGGCATGCCAGGCATTCCGTGGCCGTGGCCGCCGCCGCCGCCGCCTTCGCTCTTCTTCGGCTTCTCGGCGATCAGCGCTTCGGTGGTGAGCATCAACCCGGCGACCGAGGAGGCGTTCTGCAGTGCGCAGCGAACCACCTTGGCAGGATCGATGACGCCCGCCTTGACGAGGTCCTCGTAGGTGTCGGTTGCGGCGTTGTAGCCGAACGCGCCCTTACCATTGCGGACCTTCTCTACGACGATCGCTCCTTCGACGCCCGCGTTCGCCGAGATCTGGCGCAGCGGTTCCTCGATGGCTTGACGCAGCACGCGGATGCCGGCCTTCTCTTCTTCCGGCACCTTCAGCTCGTCGAGCACGGCCTGGCAGCGCAAGAGCGCCACGCCGCCGCCCGGGACGATGCCTTCTTCGATGGCCGCGCGCGTTGCGTTCAACGCGTCCTCGACGCGAGCCTTCTTTTCTTTCATCTCGACTTCAGTCGCTGCGCCGACGTTGATCACTGCAACGCCGCCGACCAGCTTGGCCAAGCGCTCTTGCAGCTTCTCTTTGTCGTAGTCGCTGGTGGTCTCTTCGATCTGCTTGCGGATCAGCTCGATGCGGCCCTTGATCTCGGGCTTGGAACCGGCTCCGTCGACGATGGTGGTGTTGTCCTTGTCGACCGTAATGCGCTTGGCGCGACCCAGATCCGCCACTGTCACGCTCTCCAGCTTGATGCCCAGGTCTTCGCTGACGACCTTCGCGCCGGTGAGGATGGCGATGTCCTTAAGCATCTCCTTGCGGCGATCACCGAAGCCCGGCGCCTTGACGGCCACCGTGTTCAGCGTGCCACGCAGCTTGTTGACGACCAGCGTCGCCAGGGCTTCGCCTTCGATGTCCTCGGCGATGATCAAGAGCGGCTTCTGTGCGCGCGCCACGCCTTCGAGCAGCGGTAGCATGTCCTTCATGTTCGAGATCTTCTTCTCGCACACCAGCACGTAGGGATCCGCGAGCTCGGCTTCCATGCGCTCTTGGTTGGTCACGAAGTAGGGCGAGATGTAACCGCGATCGAACTGCATGCCTTCGACGACATCCAGCGTGGTCTCGAGGCTCTTGGCCTCTTCGACGGTGATCACGCCTTCCTTGCCGACCTTCTCCATGGCGTCGGCGATGATCTGGCCGATGGTCATGTCGTTGTTGGCGGAGATGGCACCGACCTGAGCGATCTCTTTCGGATCCTTGGTCTGCTTGGCGATCTCGGAGAGCTTCTTCACGATGGCTTGCACGCCAGCTTCGATGCCGCGCTTGATGGACATCGGGTTGTGGCCCGCAGCCACCAGCTTGCTGCCCTGCAGGAAGATCGCCTGCGCGAGCACGGTCGCGGTGGTCGTCCCGTCGCCAGCGACGTCGGAGGTCTTCGAGGCCACTTCGCGCACCATCTGGGCGCCCATGTTCTCGAAGCGGTTGGGCAGCTCGATCTCTTTGGCGACCGTCACACCGTCTTTGGTGATGATGGGCGAGCCGAAGCTCTTCTCGATCACGACGTTGCGGCCCTTGGGACCAAGCGTGACTTTCACTGCGTTTGCGAGCTTGTCGACGCCAGCGCGGATGGAGTCACGCGCGCTTTCGGAGTAGGAGATTTCTTTTGCGGTCATGGTGCAGTCCTGTTTTCGAGGTGGAGGTTGATGACGAGCGCTCAGCGCTCGATAATGGCCAGGATGTCTTCCTCACGCATGATGAGGTGGTCTTCGCCTTCGATCTTGATCTCGGTTCCGCCGTACTTGGCGAAGAGGACCGTGTCGCCCTTCTTCACTTCCAGCTTGCGAATCGAACCGTCCTTGAGGATGGCGCCGTTGCCGACCGCGATCACTTTGCCCTCTTGGGGCTTCTCTTTGGCCGTATCTGGGATGATAATTCCGCCCTTGGTCTTCTCTTCTTCGCGGACGCGCTTGACGATGATCCGGTCCTGCAGTGGTCGAATGTGCATGGTGCGATCCTTCTCTTAGAGGCGCCCCGTTGGTTGGGGACGGCCAGAATGGACAAAACGCGCACCTTTTGGGGCGCAGCGCGGGCCGCAACCTAAGCTCGCTTTCCGGCGAGTCAACCCCCGAACGCGATGGCAGGGGTGCCAGCGCGGACTTCATGCCCTATAGTGCTCGCCTGCTAGGGGTGGCGCCGGTGCGCCTGAGAGAGACCCTTTGAACCTGATCCGGGTCGTGCCGGCGGAGGGAAGTCGTGGAAGAGAAGCATTCGCGCAAGTTGAGTATGGCTGCCGCCGGAGCGCGAGACATGGGCGCTGGTCGGCCGCTCTCGGAGAGCTTTCCGAACTCCCGCAAGGTCGAGGAGGGCGAGCTAAGCGTGCCTTTTCGAGAGATCGGGCTCAGCGCTTGCGAAAGGCCTCTACGCGTCTACGATACCAGCGGTCCCGAGGGCATCGACCCGCGTCACGGTCTGCCCCAGCGTCGTGCGCCTTGGTTGGCGGCGCGTCTGGCCGCGAGCGACGGAAACGTCACCCAGTTGCACTATGCGCGGCAGGGGATCGTGACCGAAGAGATGCGCTTCGTCGCGCTGCGTGAGCAGGTCGACGTGGAGCTGGTACGCAGCGAGATCGCCCGCGGGCGAGCCATCATCCCCGCCAACGTCAAGCATCCTGAGCTGGAACCAATGATCATTGGGACCAAGTTCCTGGTGAAGATCAACGCCAACATCGGTAACAGCGCTGTGACCTCCAGCATTGAGGAGGAGGTAGAGAAAATGCGCTGGGCCGTCAAGTGGGGTGCCGACACCGTCATGGACCTCTCGACCGGCAAAAACATCCATGA
>JADGRG010000211.1 GCA_017881145.1 Sandaracinaceae bacterium
AGGCTGGTGCGTGGTCCGAAGCATCCGACTTGGAGCTATCGCATCGAGCTCGTCACCGAGGTCGTGCGGGCCGTGATGCTGCTCGGGCATCGCTACATGGCGATCGATCTGCGTCGCCAGATGCCTACGCTGCCGCTCTCAGCCGGGCTCCGTCGGCGTCTCGACTGGCAGCGCGGCAGCATTGCGGGCCTGCCCATGGAGCAGCACACGCCGAACGCTTGGCAGCCCGGCGGCCTGGTCTGGCTGCATCTACACGGCGGCGCCTACTCGATGTGCTCGCCGGCCACGCATCGCGGCCTCGCGGCGCGGATCGCGTTGGGCACGGGCGCACGCTGCATCGTGTTGGACTACCGCAAAGCTCCGGAGCATCCGTACCCCGCTGCGATCGACGATGCGTTTGCGGCTTACGGTGCGCTGCTCGCCGAGGGCGTTGACCCGAGCGCGATCTTGCTCGGCGGCGACTCGGCCGGTGGTGGTCTCGCGCTCGCGCTGCTGCAACGGCTGCGTGATGCGGGCCTGCCGCAACCGCGCGCAGCGATCCTGCTCTCACCGTGGGTGGATCTGACAGCCAGCGGCGGCACCATCGACCGCAACGGACGTTACGACTATCTGAGCGGTGAGATGCTGGTGTGGGGCGCGGCGACGTATCTCGCGGGCGCGGATGCGAGCGGACCGCTGGCCTCGCCCCTCTACGCCGACCTACGCGGCCTGCCGCCTCTGCTGGTGCAGACCGGAGGCGGCGAGATCTTGCTGGACCAAAACCTCGCGTTCGTCGAGCGCGCCCGCGCTGCTGGCGTAGACGTCAGCCACGAAGTCAGCGACGGCATGGTGCACGTCTTCCAGGCCTTCCCGCGCTTCCCCGCTGGGAAGCAAGCGCTAGCGTCGATCGCGGCGTTCGTGAAGGCGCTGCGGGCGAGTCAGGCTGCGTAGGCAGGCGATGCGGTAGAGGTGCTGGGGCGTGATCAGCCCTGCGCCAGCGTCGCATACCGTTGATAGAGCGCAGCCGGCAGCGCATGCGAAAGCCGCCACGTAATCGCTATCGGCCGGTCACCCTCGTGCCGCACATAGCTCGCCGGTCCGGCATACGCGTACGTCGCATCTGGATCCGTGCGCACAAAGAGATGAAACGCCCAGCCATTGTCTGCGCTCTCGACGTAGCGCCGACCGCTCGGCCGCGACACGCTGGCCCAAGATTGGGTCTCCCAGTGAAAGAGCGTCGGCGAGATTGCGTAGTCACGATAACGGGTCGTTGGTGAGAAGCTCTTGCTGGACTTGTCGAGCGTCACGAACAAGAGTTCTCGCTTCTCCTCCTCAAGCTTCAGAATGCCGCCCTGGGGCATCCTGCCTTTCTCTCCGGCTTTGATGTAGCCGACCGCAGCCAGGATCTCGCGACGGGAGTAGTGCCGGTGCAGGCTCACGGGCCATTCGGGGACCGGGCGCACGTCGTGCGCAATCGCGATGCGCTCGTCCAAGACTTCGCGAAGCTGACCAAGCTCCCTGCCGATCGCAGGATCGGTTGCAAAGTACTTTGCCAGTTCCTCCGCAGTCTTGAGCACCCCGCGCGGTTCCAGTTGGAACGCGAGCATCGCGTAGCGCCGCCGTTCCAGCGCAGACAAGTGGTCCCGAGGCTGATCGCTCTGCGTCCACGTCGCCAAGCGATCGCGGTCGTCCACGTGCAGGAGCCAGCCGAGTCGTCGACTGAGACCATTGGCGAGGTCGCCTATATCGTTGGCGATGCCGGCTTCGCGTTGCAGGCTACTCCAGCCCCAATCGTTGCCATACACGTCCTCTACATCGCGGCCCGTGGCGTCGAGGAAGTGCGCAAGGGTGAGCGGCGCAGCGGCGCAGCTCAGCTCGCGAATCTCGTCGATCAATCGCGCGCGGCGTCCCAGGTTTGCTCGTAGCGATGACAAGACCTGATCGCGCGCAACCGCGTCTAGCTGCAACACACAGCCGCTCGGAAGGTAGGGGAAGCCCTGCTCAAGCGCTTTGACGAGGCCGCTGCGAGGCACGCCGGTAAGCGCTGCGAATAGCCCATCGAAGCGGAACTCCGTACGATGCCGGCCAATGAAATCGAGGACCAGGCACGAGACCTTACGCTTGTCGTTTTGATCATGGCGCAGGCCCCGCCCGAGCTGCTGCAGAAAGAGAGTGGGGCTCGAGGTTGGCCGCAGCAGCAGCAGGGTGTCGACATAGGGCAGGTCGACACCTTCGTTGTACAGGTCGCAGGTGCAGAGCACGTTGGCCTCGTGGTCCCGCAGCCGCCGTGGCGCATCACGACGGACGTCCTCGGAGGTGGACCCGTGCACCGCGAGCGCTGGCAGGCCGCGCGCACTGAGAGCACGGGCCATGTATTCGGCGTGCTCAACCGAAACGCAGAAGGCGAGCGCGCGAATGGCACCGAGATCCGAGACTCTTCTGCGGAGCTGTTCCACCACAAGATCAACCCGCGCCTCGTTGCCGGTGTACACGCGCGCAAGCTCGGCCGCGTCGTAGCCGTTCCGACTCCAGCGAATGCGCGTGAGGTCCGTGTTGTCGGCGACGCCGTAGTACTCGAAAGGCACGAGTAGCTGCCGTTCGAGTGCATGCCAGATTCTCAACTCGGCGGCGAGATGGCCGTCGAAGTCAGGTAGCAGCGACTTGCCGTCGGTGCGCTCCGGTGTGGCGGTCAGTCCGAGCAACACATCTGGCCGCAGCTGCGGGACCAGCGCCTGGTACGAATCCGCAGGCGCGTGGTGGCATTCGTCGACGACCACGTAACGGAAGTGTTGTGGCCCCCAACGCTCGATCAGGTTGCGGCGCGCTGCAGTTTGAATCGTCGCAAACACGTGATCCCAGCGTTCTGGCTCTTCGCCGCCCACCAGCAGCTCGCCAAAGGCTCCGTCGCGCATGACTTGGCGAAATGTAGCCAGGGCTTGATCTAGCAACTCCTTGCGGTGCGCAAGGAAGAGCAGGCGTGGCGCGTGGCCCGCACGCTCCATCTCGCGCCGATAGTCGAACGCAGCGATCACCGTCTTGCCTGTGCCTGTGGCGGCGACGACGAGATTGCGACGACGACCATGCACGAGTCGTTCGACTTGCAGCCGGTCGAGAATCTCTTCCTGGAAGGGCAACGGCCGCAGCCCGAAGAAGTGCATCGGTGCGTCGGACGCGTGACTCTGATGCTTGAGCGCATCGTGAAGACGCTTGCGCGACTCGTCCGAGGCAGCGTCGAAGGCCTCAAACTCGGGGTCATTCCACAGCGCCTCGAACGTGCCGGAGAACTTATCGA
>JADGRG010000212.1 GCA_017881145.1 Sandaracinaceae bacterium
CATCACTACACCTGCACTTCGCGTGCAGAAGAAAAGCCCTTGCGACTCAACTGAGCGCAAGGGCTTTTTGTTTGTGCGCGCTGCGAGTGCGCAGTTGACGCATGACCGCAGAAACGAAGAGCCCTCGCGACTCAGCGGTGAGTGCAAGGGCCTTTCGTTTGCTCGCGCTCTGAGAGCGCAGCGCAGCAGCGTCAGCCGACGTACTTGTAGTATTCGACCGAGAGGTCCTGGAACGTGGGCTCGTAGCACTCGCCGACGTGTGTGATCACGAACTCGGCGCTCGGCAGGTGGTCGAGACCGGTGACTTCCAGCCCATCGTGCAGCGACTCGTACTGCTCTCGCGTCAGGTTGATGGCGCCTTCCAGCGAGCGCTGCAGCTTGATGCACTTGGCCGCCTGCTCCCAGCCCACCACGGGTCGGATTGGCCAGGACTCTGCTGCGTCGCCGCTGCCGTAGCCCACCGCTACCATCGGACGCAGCGTGAGGTCGAGGCCTTGCTGCGCAGCTTCCTCGAAGCCCGCCGCCAGCCACGAAGGCAACGCAGCCGAGTAGAGGTTGCCGAGGTCGTGCACCAGGCCGGTGCCCAGGCTCATCTTGTGCTCCAAGAGCTGGCGGAACGCGGGCTTCTTGCGCAGCACTGCCGCCGCCGCGCTGGTCGCTGCGTAGGGATCGCTGACGTCTGCGCCGTGCATGGCGACTTGGGCGTAGAGATCCGGCATGGAGAGCGCTTCCTCCATCACCGTTTCGGTCGATACTCCGGCCTCGTTGCAGAGCGTGCGCAGCTCGCCTTGGTGGTGATCACCGCGAGCCAGGCCGCGCACGTAGAGGAACGACATCGCCTGGATCGGCATCATCTGGTAGGGCCGATGGAAGAAGAGGCTGTGGACGTTGCTGTAGTATTTCCCAGCAGAGACGTTGAGCTTACGCAGCATGTCTTCGACTGCGTGCACCGTTTCGTCGAGATACGAGAAGGTCGAGTACTTGCCGCTGAAGACCGGGAAGTCGCTCATGCGCTGCGTGTTGGGCGCGTATTCCTTGGTGAAGTGGCGCGCGAAGGGCTTGCGGAAATCTGGTCCGCGATAGTCCGAAGCCGAACCGCAGTGCGCCAGGTCGACTTCGAAGAGCTTGGCTTCACGCGTGACGAGCATCGCCACGGCGCCTGCGCCCTGCGTCTGCTCGCCGGTGCTACCACGCTCGTATTCGGCGACGTCCGCGCACACCACGATGGCACAGCGATCGCCCGCGTCACACGAGACGTAGCGAAGCGCTGCCTTCAGCGCGTAGATGCCGCCCAGGCACGCGTGCTTGAACTCGGGCACCTCCATGTGCCGCGAGAGGCGTGGCTTGCCGAAGTTGTCGAGCGCGCGGTCCACCATGCCGCGCACGATCACCGCGCCGGCTGCGTTGTCGGTGCTCGACTCGGTGCCGAAGCCGAGGAAGCCGACGCTGCGCGGATCGATGTCGTATTCCTGGATCAGCCGAAGCAGCGCGTTGGCTGCCATGGTGTAGACATTTTCGTGGCGCGCAGGCACGCGGAAGCTCCGGCCGACCACCGCCTGGATCTTGTCCCACGAGTTGCCGGTCCAAGAGCACCAGTCCTCCAAACGCACACGCAGGCGCGGGACGTAGATGCTCATGCCGCTGACACCAGGCTTCGCCAACTCGTTCATGTGCTGACACCCTCGTTGGTTAGGACCACCAGACCACGCACAGCCGCTGCCGTGCGCGTATAGGCGGCTTGCTATTCTAGCTCGTTCTGTAGGCAAATGTGAGAATCAACTTCGAGGCACCGCAGGTATGGGCGCTGACACCCATGGCAGCAAGGTGGAACGCTAGCCGGGTTTTGGGTCGGAAGTTTCCTTACGGAAGCCAACCCACCTTGGCCGCTCGCGCTAGCCAAGCAGCGAAAGCGTTCATCTCCTTCTATGCAAGCCAGGCCACAAACCGTTGCTGCAACCGCCCGGAAACTGCACGCTGGCTCACGAATTGAGGGTGGGACTGCGCGTCCAGACAGTGTCGCGTTGAACGGCGACGCCCGTCGCGACGCAGGCAGGGCCGCCTACACTTTGCCGGTGCGTGCGCGCAGACGGGCGATGAGGCTGCTGGTATCCCAACGCTGGCCGCCCATGGCCTGGATGTCGGCGTAGAACTGGTCGACCAACGCTGTCACTGGCAGCGGTGCGCCGTTGCGCCGGGCCTCGTCGATGGCGAGGTGGAGGTCCTTACGCATCCAGTCCACGGCAAAGCCGAAATCGAAGGTCCCATCGACCATCGCTTTGTGCCGCTGGTCCATCTGCCAGGATTGCGCCGCGCCACGCGAGATCACGTCGACCACGTCGGTCGGATCGAGGCCGGCAGTCTCGGCGAAGTTGAGTCCCTCGGCCAAGCCTTGCAGGAGACCCGCGATGCAGATCTGGTTGACCATCTTGGCCAGCTGTCCGCTTCCGGATGGGCCGAGCAATCGCATGTGCTTCCCATAGGCCGAGAAGAGCGGCCGGGCTTTCTCGAAGTCGACCTCGTTGCCGCCGACCATCACGCTGAGTGTGCCCAGTTCGGCGCCCACCTGACCGCCAGTCACCGGCGCGTCCAGGTAGCCGAGGTTCCTGCGCTGAGCATAGCGAAAGAGCTCGCGCGCCAGAGCTGCCGAGCTCGTGCTGTGGTCGATGAAGACGCTGCCCGGCGCCATCCCCTCGAAGGCGCCCTCGCGGCCCAGCGTGACGGCGCTGAGGTGCTCGTCGTTGCCGACGCAGGAAAACACGAAGCGCGCGTCCTTGGCGGCAGCGACAGGAGTTTCGGCAGCACGACCGCCGTTCTTCTCCACGAACGCCTGTGCCTTGGCTAGCGTGCGGTTGAACACGGTGACGTCGTGTCCGGCCTTGATCAACCAGGCCGCCATTTGGCTGCCCATCACGCCCAGACCGATGAATGCGACTTTCTCTCCCATGATCGTCTGCCTCGCTCTCGCGCTGGGCCGGAGCTCGACTATGAAGCGGAGGGTGGCTCACGCGAACACCTCGTTTCGAGGCGTCTGCCTCACTGGTGCGTTTCGTGCGTCCCCGACGGCTATAACGCTGGTCTTCATCTGCTCGGCCAACAGACAAGAATTTGCCGCGCTGCGGTCAGCAAGACAACCGGTGGTGCGTTGAGGCGAGAGCGCATGCGCTTGCTTACAACCAGGCACATTCGCGACGTGTGACCGCCGCGTTTGCGCTTGGTCAGCACTGTCAGTGCTGATAAACTACAGCATAAGCGCAAAGGCAGGGTGTTAGCGGTGGGTCTCTCTTCAGGCACGCCTCCAAGAGTCAAAGTGTTGGTGATCGATGACGACCCGATCGTGCTCGAGGTCATCAAGGAGCGGCTCGCGGCTGCGGGCTACTCGGTCACCATTCGCGAGCAAGCGTTGGGGACTGTCCAAATCGTCCGTGACGAGCGTCCCGACATCATCCTACTCGACCTCACCATGCCGGCGCTGAACGGCGAGCGTCTCGCCACGCTGCTCAAGGGTAACGTCCGTACCAAGGATGTCGGGATCATCCTACATTCGAGCAAGTCGGATGCAGAGCTAGCGCCCTTGGTCGGCCAGACCGGCGCGCTTGGCGCGATCTCGAAAGCCGAGCGTGCGGGTCCGTTCATGCAGCGCTTCGAGGCTCTGGTGCGTAAGCACCTGCAC
>JADGRG010000213.1 GCA_017881145.1 Sandaracinaceae bacterium
AAGAACGCGCTGGTCAAGCAGTTCCAAAAGCTCCTCGAAATGGACGGTGTGAAGCTGAAGTTCCAGGAGGACGCGCTCAAGGCGGTCGCTGCGCAGGCGCTCAAGCGCAATGCCGGCGCGCGCGGGCTGCGAGCCATCCTGGAAGCCGCCATGCTCGACATCATGTACGACGTGCCCTCACGACCCAGCATCAAGGAGGTCGTGATCACCGAGGATGTGATCGAGAAGGGCGAATCCCCGCTCACGGTCCACGAGAACAAAGAGGCCGAGCTCGCCTAATGCTCACGGTGCTCACCGCGCTCACCGCGCTCACGCCGGGAACGCCGGGCTAGCGTCCGCGCGCTGCTGGTGAGCAGCGCTTGCACCTGCATTGGCAGGCATTTCCAGCCAGATGGGCGCTCGGCAGCAACCTGCGATATCTCTTCGCTGCCCAAAACGTGGCACCGCCCGGATTTGCGCTATGCTTAAAGGTCTGGCTGGCGTGGTTGCTGTGAGCGCGCGCGTAACGCGCGTAACCAAGGGCGTCCGATGTTCTTCAACCGGAACGACAATTCATCCACCGTGAACGACCGACCCAAAGGAAAAGTAATCCCGCTTCTGCCACTGCGCGACATCATCGTGTTCCCACACATGGTGGTGCCGCTCTTCGTCGGCCGCGAGAAATCCATCGCAGCGCTCGAAGAGGCCATGAACCACGACAAGGAGATTCTCCTTGCGGCGCAGCGCCAGGCGAAGACCAACGACCCCGCGGCTGAAGACATCTTCGCGATGGGCACCGTCGGGACGATCATCCAGCTGCTTCGACTGCCCGACGGAACCGTCAAGGTGCTGGTCGAAGGCAAGCGGCGCGCGCGGATCGAACGCTTCATCCCGAACGACGGTTTCTTCCTCTGCGAGGTCGCCCTGGTCGAAGAGCCCGAGGGCAGCAGCGTCGAGCTCGAAGCGCTGATGCGTTCGGTGCAGGCTACTTTCGAGGCCTACGTGAAGCTCAACAAGCTCATCCCGCCCGAGATGTTGGTCTCCGTGCAGACCATCGAAGACCCGGCGCGTCTGGCCGACACCATCGTCGTGCATCTCTCGTCAGTGAAGCTCACTGACCGCCAGGAAATTCTCGAGACCACCGATCCTGCCAAGCGCTTGAATCGTCTCTACGAGCTGATGAGCGCGGAGATCGAGATTCTGCAGGTCGAGAAGAAGATCCGGACGCGCGTCAAGAAGCAGATGGAGCGCACGCAGAAGGAGTACTACCTCAACGAGCAGATGCAGGCGATCCAGAAGGAGCTCGGCGAACGCGACGAGTTCCGCTCCGAGCTCGCGGAGCTCGAAGAGAAGATCAAGGCGAAGAAGCTCAGCGACGAAGCGGCCGACAAGCTCAAGAAGGAGCTGAAGAAGCTGAAGATGATGCAGCCGATGAGCGCGGAAGCGACCGTCGTGCGCAACTACATCGACTGGGTGCTCGCCCTGCCCTTCGCCGAGAAGAGCGACGAGAACTACGACATCGACCTCGCCGAGAGGATCCTGAACGAGGACCACTACGGCCTGAAGAAGGTCAAGGAACGCGTCCTCGAGTATCTCGCGGTGCAGGGGCTGGTCGGCAAGCTACGCGGCCCGGTGCTCTGTCTGGTGGGTCCGCCCGGCGTCGGCAAGACCTCGCTCGCCAAGTCCATCGCGCGCGCTACCGGCCGCAAGTTCGTTCGACTTTCACTCGGCGGCGTGCGCGACGAGGCGGAGATCCGCGGGCACCGACGCACCTATATCGGAGCGTTGCCGGGTCGCATCGTCCAGAGCTTGCGCAAAGCGGGCACGAATAACCCCGTCTTTCTGCTCGACGAAGTCGACAAGATGTCGTCCGACTTCCGAGGGGATCCAGCGGCAGCACTCCTAGAAGTGCTCGATCCCGAGCAGAACCACAGCTTCAACGATCACTATCTCGATCTCGACTACGACCTGTCGAACGTGATGTTCGTCACGACGGCAAACTCGCTCTCAGGTATCCCAGCTCCGCTCCAAGACCGCATGGAGATCATCTCGCTCAGCGGATACACGGAGTACGAGAAGCTCAACATCGCCGTGCGTTACCTGATTCCGCGCCAGCGCGAGGACGCAGGCCTGAAGGACGTCGATATCGAGATCACCGAGAACGCCATCCGCGCCGTGATCCATCACTACACGAAGGAATCAGGTGTTCGAAACCTGGAGCGCGAGCTCGGCAGCATCTGCCGCAAGGTGGCGCGCAAGGTCGTGAACACCGACAAGAAAGAGAAGTATCGGATCGTCGCCAAGAGCATCCCCAAGTATCTCGGCGTGCCGAAATACCGACCGGAAAACGCGCAAGGCAAGGACGAGATCGGTCTGACCAACGGCCTCGCATATACCAGCTACGGCGGCGCGATACTGGAATGCGAAGTCGCAGTGGTGCCCGGCAAGGGCAAGCTCGCGATCACGGGACTCTTGGAAAAGGGCATGCAGGAATCCGCCCAGGCCGCGATGAGCTATATCCGCTCACGCGAGAAGCTCCTGGGCTTGCCCAAGGACTTCTATCAGAACAACGATTTCCACATTCACTTCCCCGAGTTCGTGCCCAAGGACGGTCCGAGTGCCGGCGTCACCATGGCGACCAGCATCGCCAGCGCGCTGATGCGCATTCCGGTGAAGCGTAACGTGGCGATGACCGGTGAGATCACGCTGCGCGGGCGCATCATGCCGATCGGCGGACTGAAGGAGAAAGCGCTGGCTGCGCATCGCGCCGGCATCGATACGCTGCTCATCCCCAAGGACAACCGCAAGGACCTGCGCGAGATCCCGCGTCGAGTGCTCGGGGCGATGCGCATCGTGCTGATCGAGCATGCCGACGAAGCGCTGCGCGAAGCCCTCTGCTTGAGTGATGCCGAAGCCATCTTCGGCAAGCGCGTGGCGCCGATGGAGTATGTGAACGGTAAGCTGGTCACGCACGAGCGCGGCGAGCCATCGCCGCACAGCGAGCCCGAGGGCGGCGCCGTGCCGACGCCGACCGTCGACGCACCGGGCGCTCAGCAGTAGCCGAGCGCGCAGGTCACATACCCGCCAAGCAGCCTTCGGCTCTCAGCTAGCTTTTGACTTCTCTTTACCCGCATGCAAACTAGCGCCGCCCTGGGGCGGGTAGCTCAGCGGTAGAGTGTCGCCTTTACACGGCGAACGTCGCAGGTTCGAACCCTGTCCCGCCCACCCTTTTGCTGCGCGCTGGCCTGCTGTGAGGTGCGCGATACGCTATCGTAGCGAGCCAATGCGCGCTCGCTTTGCCGTGCTCTGTTGCTTCGGCCTTGCGACACTGGTCTCGCAGGCTCGAGCCGATCAGCCGCACGATTACATGCTCGATCGCTCGCCCGCCGGCGACGTCCTGGTCCTCGACTACTTCGGGACGGGCGGTCAACTCACGCTGCAACACCGAGGTGAAATCTACGGCGCCGCCAACGACGCCACGGTCGGGGTGACCAGCATGGCCGCTTACCCCTTGGGTCAGGTCACCGCCTTCGCCAGCCTGCGCACGCTCTTCCTGGAGCTAGGCGGAGACCTCGGCTACCGGGTCACGTGGCGAAACCTCAGCTTCGCGCCGGGTAAGAACGGTGAGTATTGCAGCGCGTGCGACAGCGCCGCACGCCGTGATCGCGATCCAGTGCTCGGTTCTGGTCCCGACACCGACCGCTTTGGCTTCGCCGAAGCTCATGCCCAGCTCTACTTCCCGTTCAACGAATATGTGGTGTTCACCTCGATGGCGGCCGCGCGCTTGGAGGACTGTAAGCCGCGCTCCTACGATTGGTTCTTTGCCGACATCCACGACGGCGGGGTGATCGGTCGCTCAGAGAGCCTGCTCTTCATCAAGCACCGCAAGTGGGGTGGGATCGGACCCTACGTGCAGGCGATGTTTCTGCCGCGCGGAAACGAATATCAGACCGAAGTGGCGTTCGGCTTCAACGCCGTAACTCGCCTAGGGCTCGTGCCGCGCAACGACCTGCTCTTCCTGACGTTTCTGATCAGGCCGGGTGACCACTACTATGGGCAACACGCCTACTACTCGCCCATACGTGCACTGCTGATCTACCGCGTGACTCTCGCGCTCTAGAAGTGCGCACGCTAAGCTTTGCGTATGACAAACGTGCTCTTGCTGGGCGCAGGTAACATCGGGGTCGCGGTCGCTGAGCTCTTGTGCCGCACCCAAGACTACACGCTGACCGTCGCGGATCTCGACGAGCCGCGTCTTTCCGGGTTGCCGGAGGGCGTGAAGAAGCTGTTGGTCGACGTCAGTGACCGAGTGGCGTTGCGCAAAGCCATGTCCGGCATGGACGCAGTGCTCAGCGCTTGTCCGTTCTTCCTCAACGTGCCAATCGCCGAGGTCGCACGCGAGGAAGGCGTTCACTACTTCGACCTGACGGAGGATGTGGCGACGGCGCGGCGCGTGCGCGAGCTGTCCGATGGAGCGAGCACGGTCTTCATACCGCAGTGCGGCCTGGCACCCGGCTTCATCTCCATTGCGGCCTACGACCTGGCCAAGCGCTTCGACAAGCTGAACCGCGTGCGCATGCGCGTCGGCGCGCTGCCACTCTTCCCGAGCAACGCGCTGAAGTACAACCTCACCTGGAGCACTGCCGGCCTGATCAACGAATACTGCAACCCTTGCCACGTGATCCACGATGGCGAAGTGCGCGATGTTCTTCCGCTCGAGGGCCTGGAGGAGTTTTCGCTGGATGGCGCTACTTATGAAGCGTTCAACACCTCGGGGGGTCTCGGCACGCTCTGGGAAAGCCTAAAGGGGAAGGTCGACTTCCTCAACTACAAGACCATCCGTTACCCCGGGCATTGCGAGCTGATCCGCTTCCTCTGCAACGATCTGCGCCTCTGCGAGCGTCGCAAGCTCTTCCAGGACGTGCTGGAGCATGCGGTGCCGGTGACCACGCAGGACGTCGTGCTCATCTTCGTGACGGTGAGCGGAATTCAGAACGGCCGCTTGGTGCAGGAGACCTACACCAAGAAGGTCTATCACGGAAAAGTCGGCAAGACCGAGCTCTCCGCCATCCAGATCACGACCGCAGCAGCGCTCTGCGCCATGCTCGACCTGCATCGCGAAGGCAAGCTACCGAAGACCGGCTTCGTGAAGCAGGAGGACGTGCCACTCGCAGACTTCCTCGGCAACCGCTTCGGTCAGTACTACGGCTGAGTCGCGGCGCCGGTTGCTCTAGCACTTCGGAGGAGCCATGGATATCTCTTCGCTGCTCAGCACACTGGGAGTCGACTCCGCCGCCGTCAGCGGCGGCGAGCTTGTGGTTCGGAGCCCGATCGACGGCAGCTTCCTGGGCGCAGTCCAGGCGAGCAACGCAGCGGTAGTTGCAGCGAGCATCGAACGGGCGCAAGCGGCTCACCTCAAGCTGCGCGAGATCCCTGCACCCAAACGCGGAGAGCTGATTCGACGCTTCGGCGATGCGCTGCGCAAGCACAAGGCCGAGCTCGGGGAGCTTGTGACCATCGAGTCCGGGAAGGTTCGCCAGGAAGGCCTCGGCGAAATCCAGGAGATGATCGACATCTGCGACTTTGCGCTCGGCCTTTCGCGCCAGCTCTACGGACTCACCATCGCAAGCGAGCGTCCACAGCATCGCATGATGGAGCAGTGGCATCCGCTCGGTCCCGTGGCGGTAATCACCGCGTTCAACTTCCCGGTCGCTGTCTGGGCCTGGAACTTCGCGCTGGCGGTGGTGTGCGGCGATTCAGTGATCTGGAAGCCGTCGGAGAAGACCCCCATCACCGCCCTTAGCTGCCAAGCGCTCTTCGAGCAAGTGTTGCGCGAGCATGGTGGGTTGCCCGATCACATCTCACAGGTCGTGATCGGCGGGCGCGACATCGGTCAGCAACTCGCTGCGGGTCCACGGCTTCCGCTTGTCAGTGCCACGGGAAGCTGTGCGATGGGCCGCGCGCTGGCGCCTGTCGTCGCCGCGCGCTTTGGTCGCTCACTGCTCGAGCTGGGCGGCAACAACGCCATGATCGTTGCGCCCAGCGCGGATCTCGAGCTCGCAGTTCGCGCGATCGTGTTCAGCGCGGTGGGCACGGCAGGTCAACGCTGCACGACGCTGCGGCGCCTGATCGTACACGAGAGCATGAAAGACGCCCTGCTCTCACGGCTCTGCCGCGCCTATGCCGGCATTCGCATCGGCTCACCGCTCGATGCAGACACGTTGGTCGGGCCGCTGATCGACGAGACGGCATTCAAGAACTTTGAGCGCGCGCTGGCACGCGCAGCTGACGGCGGCGGAGAACGCGTCATCGGTGGCGAGCGGGTGCGAGAGGACACCCACCCGGATGCGTATTATGTGCGTCCCGCGATCGTAGCGATGCCAGAACAGAACGCAGTGGTTCGCGAGGAAACATTCGCGCCCTTGCTCTACGCGCTCACTTACAAGGATTTGGACGAAGCCATCCAGATGCATAACGGAGTGACGCAGGGCCTGGCCTCGTGCATCTTCACGACCGACCTGCGGGAAGCGGAGCTCTTCCTGTCGGCGCGCGGCAGCGACTGCGGCATCGCCAACGTCAACATCGGACCGAGCGGCGCCGAGATCGGCGGCGCCTTCGGTGGCGAGAAGGCGACCGGCGGTGGGCGCGAGTCCGGGTCCGACGCCTGGAAGATCTACATGCGCCGCGCTACCAACACCATCAACTACGGCAGCACATTGCCGCTGGCCCAGGGCATCAGCTTCGGCGACTAAACAGGAACGCCTGGAGCGCGAGCGGGGAAGCGTGCTCGCGCAGTCCAGGCGTTGCTCTTGGGCCAGAGCCCTCGGACACTCACTCGATCAGGTTCATGACCTTCGTGACCGTCTGACCAGTCTTCACGCTCACACTGAAGGTCTTGCTCAGGCCCATCGGCTGATTGACCAGCTTGACGGTGTGATTGCCGGCGCCGAGCTGGAGGCCGAGCTGCGGCGTGTTGCCGACCAGCTTGTTGTCGACGTAGACCTGCGCCCACGGACGGCTGTTGACGCGGAGCACGCCACCCGTGCCCGAGGCTACCTTCGTCGCTGGCGCGGCAGACACAGCCACCGGCGTGCTCACGACGTGCGTGCTCGCGCGCGGGGCCGAGGCGAAGTGCGGGCTGCTCACGGCTGCAGCGCGCACAGCGCCGTGATGGCTGCTGTGATGGTGGTGTGCGGCTTTGGTCGACGACTCGACCGCAGCCACCGGCTCGGCCCCGGGAGCGGCAGCCGCGACGGCCTTGCGCGCCGTGCCGCCCGCCACGAGCTCGACATTCGGCAGCTCGAGCATGCCGTTGTCTGGCACATAGACCTGCACTTCGAAGGCCTTGTAGCCGTCGTGCGAGAGCTCGAGCTTGTGTAGGCCCGGCGTCGCGTGGGTGACACGCGCGGGAGTCAACTGTCCGACCGAGCGGCCATCGACCAGCACGTCGGCGCCCGGCGGCGTCGAGCTGACGGCGAAGCCGCTCTCATGCACGGCGGCAACCAGCTTGATCTCGGGAAGCGACTTGGCCTCACCGGCGCGCAGCGAAAAAGTCGTGCGCTGCTCGACGAAGCCGTCCTTCTGGACCAAGAGCTCGTGCGACACTGAAGGCGCAAGATCCGTCGCCGAAAAAGGGCTCGAGGTCGCGGAGACCGTGCGGCCATCGACCGTGACGTGTGCGTCGGAAGGCACGGTGGTCAGCGTCACCAGGCCTGGCGTCGGCGGCGCCAAAAGAGCACGCGCTCCAAAGCCGAGCGCAACGATCGCCACAGCACCGAGCGCTACCCACACGAACGTGCGCTTGTCACCTGATGCAGCTTCGCCCCCAGCAGCCTCTACGCCGGCCTCGGTGGTCGAGAAGGGCGACGGAGCGCCGGGTTGAAAGCTGGGCACGCGGGCCGTCGGCGGTAACGATCGCAAAGGAGCGTAGGCGCCGACGTCGCTGGTGTGCGCCCTTTGAAAGGGCGATGGCCGACCCGAAGGCGTCGTGGCTGGCACCGGCTCGAAAGCCGAGGTGGCTGCGTCGTCCTCGGCGGACGGCTGCCAACCCGCATCGGTCTGCTGCAGACCGCCCGCGCCGCGCATCTGCGTGGGAAGCTCCTCGTCGTCCCAGTCCATCTGCAAGTGAGCAGCCGGTACGCCCGCGCCTTCGAGCACGGGTCGCTCGACGCGCGTCGCAGCGTCGTCGGGATCTTCCCAACCCTCATAGGTAGACGTTGCGTGGCCGGGTCCCGACACCTGGACAGTCTGCGACTCGTCTCGACGAGCTTGGCCCGCAGGCGCAGTGCCAAGCGGCATGGGTGGGACCATCGACGGCGGATTGAACGTCCGCATCGCCGGCATGATCGGAG
>JADGRG010000021.1 GCA_017881145.1 Sandaracinaceae bacterium
CCTGCCAGCTCGACCGCAATTCCGACCTGGGCACCCCTACCGGCCGGCACGCCAGAACGCTACTCCGTGCACTCCCTTGCATCAGGCACCTACTGCGCGACGCTGAGCGCGACCGACGACGCCAACAATACCAGCCAGCTCTCAGCGCCGATCCAGTTCCAGATCCCGTGATCTCGTGCGCCGCGCCATGCCACGCGGACTTGCTCACGCGCGCGCGGCGGTGGCGCGCTGAAAGATAGCTAGCGCCAGCGACGCGCAGCTGGCGAATCCTGCGCCGGTGGCGAGCGCAGCCAATGGACCGAAGTGTTGCCAGAGCCCGCCCGTGAGGAGACCAGCCGGAACGGCGCTCACGCCGACGATGAAGTTGTAGTAGCCGAAGGCCTTGCCCTGTCCGGCTGCCGGTGCGAGCTCTTTGACCAGCGCTTTCTCGGCCGGCTCGGTCAGACCGTAATACGTGCCATACACGATGAAGAGCAGCCACACGTGCGATGCGCGAGTCGCCAGGCCAAGACCCAGGTAGGTAAGCGCATAGACGGCCCAGCCCGCGGTGATGAGCTTGGCGCGCGGCATGCGGTCGGAGAGGTCGCCGCCGAGGTAGGAGCTGACGAGCTTCGAGACGTGCAAGACCATCCAGAGCACGGCGATCATGCCGACGGGAATGCCCAGCTCACGCGCTCGCAAGAGGAGAAACGCATCCGAGGAATTGCCGAGCGAAAAGAGCAACAGAATGGCGAGGTAACCCTTGAACGCAACAGGCAACGGCAGTGCCGGTGACGTGCTCGGTGGAGCGTCCGCTTCACTTGGTGCCGGCACCGAGTGTACATCGGGCGACTCTTTCACCACCAAGATGCAGAGCAGGGAGAAGAACCCAGGGATGATCGCGACCCAGAAGATCTGCCGCAGCGAGAGACCGAGCCAGAGCAAGAGTGTTGCGAGCAATGGACCGACGACCGCGCCGGCGTGGTCCATCGCGCGATGGAAGCCAAAGGCGCGCCCGAGCTGGCCGGGCTCGGCGGCCTTGGCGATCAGCACATCACGCGGCGAGGAGCGCACACCCTTGCCGATGCGATCGGTCGCGCGCACCAGAAGGACGTGCCAAGGCGCGGTGGCGAGTGCGAAAAGCGGTCGCACGAATGCCGCCACGCCATAACCGAAGAGCACCATCGGCCGCTTGCGGGTGAAACGGTCGGCGGCGTAGCCGGAAGCCAGCTTGAGCAAGCTCGCGATTGCGTCAGCCAGACCCTCGATCAAACCGAGAAAACCTGCACCGGCGCCCAGCGTGACCAGAAAGGCGGGCAGGAGCGGAAAGATCATCTCGGAGGCAGCGTCGGTGAAGAAGCTGGTCAGCCCGAGCGCCACCACGGCGAGCGGTAAACGAGCGCGAGGCTTGGGCTCGGTGGCTTGCATGCGCAGGAGGCAAGAGCCTCGCAGATGTCAGAGCAGGTCGACAAGGCCAAGTGCCGGGTTAGCGACCAGGCTCGGGCCTGTGAAAGCACGATTGACGTGGGGGTGTCCGCGCCTATGTTCACACACAGAGGAGGCTGGGATGGGACGCAAAGCCGAAAGCGTGGGCGCACACATGACCACGGCACCGCTCTTCGTCCAAGTGGACGCGGAGCTGAGCACGGCAGTCGAGCTCATGCAGCAGCACGAGATTCGGCACCTGCCGGTGTTGGATGGAGAACGACTGGTCGGCATCGTGAGCGAGCGCGATCTAGGCATCATCGAATCGCTGGTGCCTGACGAGTGGGAGCGCATCGTGGTGGCTGAGGCCATGACTCCCAGCCCCTACGCCGTGCCTGCTTCGACCCCACTGGCAGAAGTGGCCAAGGCGATGGCCGACCAGAAATACGGCTGCGTCGTCGTGACGGACAAACACGGTGCGGTGGCCGGTCTCTTCACCACCACGGATGCGCTGCGAGTGCTGGCATCCACCGCGGCGCAACATTCCGTCGGCCAGGTCCTCAGCGACAGGCACACCAAACGCAAGGCCCGCAGCAAGCGTGGATAGCTGGCACGCGCCTGCGTTGCAGCGGCACCAACATAAAGCGAGGTCCATGTGTCCAACTTCCGCTCGATCCTGGTAGCGACTGATTTCTCGGAAGTCTCCGGACGTGCACTTCAATATGCCGTGGACTTTGCCGCCAAGGTCAACGCCAAGCTCCTGCTCATGCACGCCTACGCGCTACCCGTCTATGCGGTGCCGATCGATGGCAGCCTGATCGCGACTCCCGAATATGCGGCGGCGCTCTCTGACCGGCAGCAGGCCCAGCTCGACCAGTGCGCAGCCGAAGTAGAAAATCGGGGTGGGAGTGTCGAGAAGCTGCTCATGCTGGGCGCGCCTTACCTCGAGATCGTGCGCGTCGCCAAGGAACGGAATGTCGACCTGATCGTGGTCGGCACCCACGGCCGCACCGGCCTCTCGCACGCGATCATGGGCAGCGTGGCCGAGCGCGTGATTCGCTTGGCCACATGTCCCGTGCTCTGCGTGCGTTAACACCGCACACCGCACACCGCACACCGCACACCGCACACCGCAGACCGTGGATCGTCCTGTCCAGCGCCTCGCGCATCTCCTCTTGCGCAGGCTCACTCGGGATGAGCGCAGCTTGTGAGGCGGAGACGCTGGTTTCCACCCACGATAATGCCTACACTCGCGCTCCGGTGTCTTATGGCGAAGATATTCAAGAACGACGACCACGCACGACAGGCCGCTCGTGAGCTGGCCTCGCAAGTCTTCCGACCGATCGGTATCGAGCTAGACCGCCTGCCCGATCCCGAGAGTGTGGCGCAACGCAGCTCTCGGCTCTGGGAAGCCTTTCGCGCGTATCGCGCTTCGGGTTTGCACCGGATGTTTCTTCCCGGCGCGTTCGGCGGCTGTCGCGACGAGCTGGGCAAGAACGTGCGCGTCGAGATCATGCAGCTGCTGGGGCACGGCGACGCTGGCCTCGCCATCAGTATCGCGGCGGGCAGCATGCCCTTCTTCCTCGGCACGCTCTGTGCGAACCCCAAGGTGCGCAAGCTGGCGCGCGCCTACGCGGAAGATATGTCCGCAGAGCTGCTGGGCTGCTGGGGCATCACGGAGCCGGACCATGGCTCCGATTGGGTGATAGGCACGACTCCGCGAGGCAAGAATGCAAAGCTCACGCCGCGTCTGCGTGGCGTGCGCGACGGCAGCGACTACATCCTGAACGGGCAGAAATCGGCGTGGGTGAGCAACGGCACCATCGCGACGCATGCGGTGCTGCACGTGTCGCTCGACCCTTCGCTCGGGATGCATGGCCAGGGCATCGCGTTCTGTCCGCTCGACTTGCGGGGCATCTCGCGTGGCAAGCCCTTGAACAAGCTTGGGCAGCGCCCGCTGAACCAAGGGGAGCTGATCTTCGAAGACGTGCGGCTGCCCGCGGATCACTTCATCATCGGAAACCCGGCGTTCTTCGCCTTCGAGGGCGTCGGGCGCAGCTTCCTGGGCGAGGCCAACCGCGAGACCGGCATCATGATGTCGGGGTTGGCGCGCGCGGCCTTCGATGAGACGCTGGACTTCGCGCGCAAGACGCCTCACGGCAACGCTACGTTATTCGACCAGGAGCAGGTTCGCCTCAAGCTCTTCCAGATGTTCGCGCAGGTCGAGGCCGCCAATAGCCTGGCTCGGCACGCCGGTGACCTCGCGGAGCCGAATCCCATGCTCTTCAAGCTCTTCGGCACCAAGCCGGGCGCGGTCGCTCTGGCCCACGGAGTCAACTGGGTATCGAGCAACTTCGACAAGCTGCAGCGCGGCGCTTGGCTCGGAAAGAGCATACAGCCGCGCTACAACCGCGGGAGCATCACGCCGCGCATGCTCGGCATCGCCTGCAAGATCATGGCGACGGACACTGCGTTCCGTGTCGCGTCCGATGGCATGCAGATCTTCGGCGCAGCGGCCAACGACACCCGCTACCCGATCGAGAAGCTGCTGCGCGATGCTCGCGCCTCCTTGATCGAAGACGGCACCAACGAGGCCTTAGCCCTCGCCGCCTCCGAAGACCTGCGCCACTGGTAGCGCCGAGCCGAAACACGTGGATCGTCTAGAGATCGAAGCAGTCCTCGGCAGCACACTGGCGTTCGCGGCACTCTCGCCGGCCGAGCGCAGAGAGCTGGCGCGGCTGCTCGAGCCCGTCGAGCTGCCCGCAGGTAGCAGCGTCGTCAAGGAAGGCGCGAGCGACCGCGACCTCTACTTCTGCGTTTCCGGCGAAGCCAAGACCGTTCGCGGCGGCCTCGAGGTCGAGCGCATCCGGCACGGCCAGTGCTTCGGGGAGCTGGCGCTGATTCTCGGGACTCCGCGGGCTGCGACCGTGATCGCCCTGACGCCGATGTCGCTGGGCCGCTTGTCTCACACCGCCTATCGCGAGCTGGCAGCCGTGAACCCGGCGCTCACGCTGCGGATCTTCGAAGCCATGCTGGCGGGTGTCTCACACCGCTTGCACGAGATGAGCGAGAACGTGCGGCACTTGCTCGGCGAGCGTGCCATGCCGCGCCGCACTCAAGTCGAGGTGCGCGTCGGTGGAGAGCACGTCCTGGTGCGGACGGGCACGCCGGTCTCCGAGCTCCTGCCGAGCGAAGTCGGTGGCGAGCCGGTCGTCGCGGCACTGGTGGACAGAAAGCCCGTTTCACTGCACGCGGCGGTGGCGAGCGCTTGCGAGCTGGAAGCGTTGACGACCGGCCATTGGGAAGGCCAGCGCATCTACCGGCAGAGCCTGGGACTGCTCTTGCTGGAAGCCGCTGAACGCATCGCCAAGGGCGCACAGCTCAAGCTGGCGCACTCGGTTGGTTTCGCGCGGCGCGTCACGCTTGGAAGTGACCCTGGGGTCTCGCTCGGCTTGCTCGCGACACGGCTGCAGGCTGAGATGCGCGCGCGATCCGACGAGGGGTTGCCTCTGCTCGAAGAGCTCTGGACGGTCGACGAGGCCAAGGACTATTTCGCCACTCAGGGCTCGACCGACACCGTGCAGCTCTTCCGCACCTGGCGCGCCCAAGAGGTGCCGCTCGTCTCCTATGGCCAGCTCTACGTGCTTCGCATGGGACCGCTGCTCTCGAACACGCGCTTCTTGCGGGACTTCGAGGTCGTCGCGGACGAGCAAGGTCTCCTGCTCCTGCACCAGAGCGCGGGCGTCGCCAGCCTCATCGAACGCGAGAGCCTGACGCCGACTGCAGGCGAGAGCAGCGCGACGCGCACAACGCGGGTCGCACGCAGCGTCTCCAAACAGACCACCAGCATGATCGGCGCCCAGGAACCCTGGCAGCGCGCGCTCGGCATCACCAGCATCGGCGCGTTCAACCGTGCCTGCATCGAAGGCAGCGTTCCGCAGCTGATCCGCGTCAACGAAGGCTTTCACGAGAAAGCCCTGTCGCGCATCGCGGACCAGATCGTGGCGCTCGGCGCGGACACCAAAGTGGTCTGCATCGCCGGACCGTCATCATCGGGCAAGACCACCTTCATCAAGCGACTCAAAGTTCAGCTCCACGTCAATGGTCGCAACCCCATAGGCATCTCGCTCGATGACTACTACGTCGACCGGGCGCAGACCCCACGTGACGCGCATGGCGACTACGACTACGAAGCGGTCGAAGCATTACGACTCGATCTCCTCCACGAACACCTGACGCGCCTCTTGCGCGGCGAACGCGTGCGCATCGCGCGCTACGACTTCGGCAGCGGCAAGAGCATCGAGGATGGTGGCGCGGAGATCGCGCTCGGGGAAGCGGATCTCTTGATGCTGGAAGGCATCCACGGTTTGAACCCGAGGATCCTCGGTGAGCTCGGGGCTGGGCTGGCGTTTCGGGTGTTCATCTGTCCGCTCGGGCAGCTGCCCTTCGACGAGCTCACGCGCGTCCATAGCTCGGACCTGCGCCTCTTGCGCCGCATCGTTCGCGACCGCCACACGCGCAGCACCGACGCTGAAGGTAACATCCTGCGCTGGCCCTCGGTGCGCGACGGAGAACGCAGACACATCTTTCCCTTTCAAGACCTGGCGGATGCCGTCTTCGACTCGGCCTTGCTCTACGAGCTCTCGGTGCTGAAAGTCTTCGCCGAGCGCTACTTGCTGGAAGTGCCGCAGAAGAACCCAGCCTACACCACCGCGTTCCGCTTGCTGGGAGTGCTCGATCGAGTGGTCACCATCTACCCGGACCACGTGCCGCAGACCTCCATCTTGCGCGAGTTCATCGGCGGCAGTGGCTTCGACGCCTGACGCACGGGCTTGCATCGCGTCGCAAGCCACACTCTTGCGGACGCCGTGCGCACGCGCGTGGTAGCAATTGCTCCATGCCTACCGAGCCCCATGCGACCGAGATCGCGCACACCATTCAGCTCGCCGTGGCACCGGTGTTCTTGCTCTCGGCTCTGGGCACCATCCTGAGCGTGCTCTCCTCGCGCCTGGGTCGCATCGTGGATCGCGCGCGGGTCATCTCGGATCGCCTGGCCGGCCTAGAGAGCAGCTCCCAGGCGTTGCTCCTCGACGAGCTCCAGAGCCTGGCCCGCCGCCGCAAGCTCGTGAACCACGCGATCACCGCCTGCACCAGCGCCGCGCTACTGGTGTGCTTGCTCATCGCCTTTGCGTTTCTCGAATACCTGGTCGGCGCAGACTTCCCGCAGGTCTTGGCCGGGCTCTTCATCGCAGCCATGGCCGCCTTCATCACCGGCCTTCTGTGCTTTCTTCGCGAGGTGTTGTTGGCCGTCGCCAGCATCCGCCTCGGCTCACATGGCACCTGAGCCGGTGTGTAGACGTTGTGCGTGAGGCCGCGCGCGCTCGCTCTGCGCCGATTTCTGGACAGCTCTTGAGTGCGCGGCTGACCGTGTCGAGGTCGGTGGGTTCCGTGAGAAAGCGCGTCTGGCCTTCGTCGGCAGCTTCGAGGTCCTGAGCGCCAGCCTCGATGGCGGCCTCCTCGGCGTCGGCTCCGGCGGCGGGAGCCGAGGCTTCGATCGCCCCGCGACGCAGGAAGTCCCAGGAGACGGAGCCGCTGGCTCCAAGCTGACCCTTGCGAAAAAGCACGCGGATGTTAGTCGCAGTGCGGTTCTTGTTGTCGGTCAAGCACTCGACGATCACGGGCACGTGATGCGGTGCGAAGCCTTCGTAGGTCACCGACTCGTATTGCACGGCCTGGTCGAGCAGTCCCGCGCCCTTCTTGATGGCGCGCTCCAGAGTGTCGCGCGTCATCGACGCCCGCTTCGCCTGCTCGATCGCCAAGCGCAGGCGCGGGTTCGAAGCCGGGTCTGGACCGCCTTTGGCGGCGATCATGATTTCCTTGGCCAGCTTGGTGAAGAGTCGACCCTTGGCAGCCGCGCTCTGTTCGCGGCCCTTCTGTTTCCACTGTGCGCCCATGCGCCCCTTGTAGCGCAACTCGCGGCTCGCTGGCAGCAGCCTCGGGCTGCTGCTTGGCGTTCTCTTACACCGAGCGCGTGCCGGGCGAACCCCGCGAGGCTCAGCGCCTGCCAGAGGTACGCCACGCGAATTCGCGCGCCCCGAGCTGGTCGATTGGTGCAGAAGAGGGTAAATCGCGGGCCTGCGCAGCGCGGCGGGATTCCAAGCCGCTGCCGGAAAGCCCATGGAAAGCCCTCGCGCTCGCATCGATTTCTGGGTTGTGGCCTGCTGGGTCGCTACCGCTAGCTTGGCTCTGGCACTGATCTATCTGGGAGAGCACCGGCTCTATCAGGTCGACGAGCTGCAGAATGCCTACATGGCGCGCGTACAAGCGCTCGGCAAAGAGCACGAGCTCTTCACCAGCGCACCGCTCTTCGTGATTGCGCTTTCCGCCTTGGCCGGCGCCTTCAACCACACCATCGACATGATGAGCTGCTTTCGGGGCATCTTCGTGGGTGTGTTCTGGCTGAACGTGCTGCTGCTCGTGAAGGCAGGCGGCCACAGCCTACGCAGCCGGACTGGAGCGCTGGTGCTGCTGGGAGCTGCCACGCTCGCTCCGATGTGGGACTACGGCTTCGAGGTCCGTCACGACAACCTCCTGCTGACCGGCGTCTTGCTGGCCTTCTATCTCGGCAAGCCTACGGGAAAGTCCTGGAAACATGCGTATTTCCTGATTGGCGCCATCGCCGTCACGCTCCAATTCACGGCCTTCAAGGCCTTCCTCTACTGGGCGCCGCTCTCGGCGGCGTTGTTGGTCTTCCCGCATCCGGCTTTCGCCGACCAGTCACGCTTCCGGCTCTTGCTCCGCTACTGCGCGGGCGCTCTCTTTGCATTGCTCATGTGGCGCGGCCTCTACGCGTGGACTCACCTGTGGACCGACTTCACCGCCGCGCTCGCGGGCGGCACCGCTGCCGCCAAGAGCGTCAAGGCGTTTCCCCATTGGCCGATGGCCGAGCGCCTGCTCTCGCAGACGCCGCTGCTGCTCGCGCTGGTCGCGGCCCTGGCGATCCGGACTCTGCTCGGGTTCAAGGACCAGGGTTTGCGTTACATCTCTTGGTCCACGCCCTTGCCCGAGACGCTGCTGGTAGCGACCGCAATCGCTATCTTCATGGTCAACCCTACACCCTACCGTTACAACCTCACGCCACTGGTCGCGCTCTGCTACCTGGGCGTGTCGCGGCTCTTCTCGGAGGTGTCTCAGCTCTCCGACTGGCGAACCAACCGCGCGCTCTGCTCGCTCGGGATCGGCACCGCGCTCCTGTGCCACGTTCTTCCATTTGCGCGCAGCGAAAGCCGACTGCTCGACTTTCCCAATGACCGCCAGCATGTGCTGGTCGCGCTCGCCGAGGAGATGACCGACCCGCACCAGGACCGCGTCTACGATGCCTCTGGGCTCGTCCTGACACGCGACAGCATCGGCTACCGCTGGTTCCTGCACACGCTCAACATGCGGAGCTTCTACGACGGCACCTACCCGACCGTGCGCTCGATGCTTGCGACGAATCCTGCTTCGGTCTTTCTGCCGAACTACCGGACCAACTGGCTCGCTCCCATCGACCAGGTGTTCATCCGTCAGCGCTACGTTCCGCTCAGCGACGATTTCTGGGTGCTGGGCAAGCGCTTGCCACGCGGTGGCGGCAACTACGAGTGCGTGCACGATGGTCGCTACTTCCTCCTCCACGCAGGTGGGACGCTCTCGCTCGATGGACAGCTTCTGCCCAGCGATGTGGTCGAGCTGACCCGAGGCGTGCGACGCATCGAAAGCACTGACCGACAAGCCGTCAACGTGTTCTGGCTTGGCCCGAAGCTGCAGCGCCTACCGACCCTGCCACCGGGCAACCACGAGACCACCTTCAACGGCGACTTCTGAACAGCACCCAGCGCAGCGCGTGCGCTCTGTTCGCCGCCCGCAGGTCGGGGGTATGCTGCCGTTGCGCAGACAGAAGGGGCGCAGTCTTTGGCCAAGAAGAAAGGGGCGCGACCCGAAAAGCGCAGTGGCCGGCAGGCGCAGCAGCGTCACACGACCGACTCTGCTCTGGAGCGCGGCGCAAAGCTCCACGGCGCCGGAAACCTCTCGGCTGCAGCCGCCATCTACACCGAGATCCTGCGCGCACATCCCGAGCACGACCGCGCGCTCTTTCTGCTCGGGCTTGCGGAGTTTCAGCAGAACGCACACCAGGACGCGCTGACACACTTGACGCGGGCCAGCCAGCTCTCTGCCACCGTGCCGCGTTATCACTACTTCCTCGGGCTCACGCGGCAAGCGTTGCGCGACCCGGATGGCGCGCTGCTCGCGCTGCGAAGGTGCCGCGAGCTCGACCCGAGCTTCCTCGACGCCCGGCTCTCCGAAGGCGCCGTGTGGCAAGAGCGCGGCGCCTTCGCAGATGCGGAGCGCGCGTTTCTGCGGGCCACGGAGCTCGATCCGAAAGCCGCGGTGCCGCACGAGCGCCTTGGCGAGATCTACCTTGCGCAGGACCGCATGAGCGACGCCCAAGCGCACTTCGAGCTCGCGCTGGAGCGCGATCCTGGCTTCGTCGAAGCCATCATCAACCTTGGCACGCTCCATCAACGCCGCAACCAGCTGGACCGAGCACGCTCTCTCTTCGCACGAGCCTGCGAGCTCCGACCCGACCTGGCCGTCGCGCACTTCAACCTCGGATGGGTGGAGCAGAAGCTCGGGCTCTTGCTCTCGGCAGCCGGTCACTTCCGCCGCGCGCTTGCGCTCGATCCCAGCCAAAGCTCGGCGATGGTCGACCTCGCGGGTGTGCTGCACGAGATCTGCGAGGTGGACGAGGCGCTCGCTCTCTATCGCCAGGTGCTGGCACGCGCACCCCGAGCCGACACCCACAGCAGCCTGCTCTCGCTCTTGCTCTCCGTGCCCGAGATCGCGCCGGCGCTGGTGGTGGCCGAGGCGCGCAGCTGGAGTCAACTCTACGCCGAGCCCGCGCATGCGCCGGTGAAGCGCTGCCTGGCGCCACCCGGACAAAGACCCCTGCGCATCGGCTACGTCTCACCAGACTTTCGGGAGCATGCCGTCAGCTACTTCTTCGAGCCGATTCTGCAGGCGCATGACCCGAGCCGCTTCGAAGTGACCTGCTACGCCAACGTTGCACGTCCGGACCAAGTGACCGCGCGCCTTGCGGCCCGAGCGCGCATGTGTTCGATCTACGGGCGTTCCGACGCAGACGTCGCCGAGCAGATCCGCGCCGACGGCATCGACATCCTGATCGATCTGGCAGGGCACACGCTCGCCAATCGGCTTTCGCTCTTCGGTCACCGCGCCGCACCCATCCAGGCGACTTACCTCGGTTACCCCGGCACGACCGGCGTCTCGGCCATCGACTACCGCTTCACCGACGTGCTCGCCGATCCGATACCCACCAGCGACGCGAGCTACACGGAAGCTCTGGTGCGCCTACCCGGCAGCTTCTGTTGCTTTCAGCCGCCATCAGCGGCACCGGAAGTGGGTGAGCTGCCGGCTCTGACGCGTGGTCAGGTCACGTTCGGCTCACTCAACAACTACACGAAACTTTCGCTAACCACGCTGCAACTCTGGTCGCAGGTGCTGATGCGAGTCCCAGGCGCGCGCCTCTTGCTGCAGAGCCGGCCCTTTGCCGATGCTTCGCTACGCGAGCGCGTCTGGGCCCGCTTCGCGCAGCATGGAGTGGCCAGGGAGCGCGTCGAGCTGCGCGGACCTACACCCTTTGCCGAGCATCTGCGTCTGCATCAGGAGATCGACATCGGTCTCGACACCTTTCCCTGGAACGGTCACACCACGACCTGCATGGCGCTACACATGGGTGTGCCGGTGCTGACCATGACTGGCGAGACCTTTGCCGCTCGCATGGGGCTCACGCTCCTTTCGCACCTGGGCATACCAGAGTGGATCGCGAAGAGCCCGAGCGAGTATGTCGAGCTTGCAGTGCGCAGAGCCCACGCTCTGGATCAGCTCGCCGAGCTTCGCCGAGGCTTGCGCACGCGCCTTGGCTCCTCGGTGCTCTGCGATGCTGCGAGCTTCACGCGCGGCCTGGAGAGCGCCTACCTCGATCTCCACCAGAAGCACGCCGAGCGGGACACAGAGCGCTGAGCGCCGCCGCCGTCCGCTGCATCTACCGCGAGTGGTCGCTTCGCGCCGAGTTACCCACACCTGCCCCGCTGGCAGCTGAAGGTGCGGGAGAGCCACCGTGACGTTGGTTACACCAATGAACCAGGTGGGTCATGCAGGTTTGCGTACAAGCTCCGAAAGTGACCTTTAGGCAGAGTGATGCGACGAACCAGAGCGCGAGCGCACCGCCCCTTCGGGGAAGGTCTGCCGCCTGCCGACTCGGGCATGGAGCCCGAGCGGTCACTCTGAGCGCAGAGGAAGGACACAGAGCAGATGTCATGGTTCAGATTGGCGCGACGCGGGACGGGCGCTCTCAAACCCGGCGAATTCCGGCTGACCGACACGAGCTTGCGTGACCGTGCTCGCTATTTCGGCCTCACCGAGGAAGACCTCGGAGTGGTGGCGGAGTGGGGCCCGCTCTGTCGCGAACACCTGCCGGCGATCATCGATGCGTTCTACCAGCACATCATGGCCACCTCCCACACGCGCGCCATCCTGGAGAAGCACAGCACCGTCGCGCGCCAGCGGCCGATGCTCGAGCGCTACCTAGGCACGCTCTTCACGGGCGTGATCGACGATCAGTTCATCGAATATCGCAAGCGCGTCGGCGGTGTTCACGACAACATCGACCTCGACACCAACTGGTATCTGGCGATGTACGAAGTGATCCGCGGCGGCGCGCGAGACGCCGTGAAGAAGGCCGGCGCCAACCGGGATGCCCTCGATCGCTTTCGCGATTCCTTCGATCGACTCACGCTCTTCGACGCCGCCCTGACGCTGGACGCGCTGATGAAATCGCGCACCGCCAAGATCGATGCGTTGCGCGCCGCCGAAGCCAAACGTGCCGACGAGCTCGCGCGTTTCCAGAAGGACATGGCTGCAGGCCTTTCGCGCCTGGCCGCCCGCGATCTGACCGCCAGGGTGAGCGTTGACTACAGCGAGGCGCTAGCTGCAGTCGCCGCGTCGTTCAACGATGCGGTCGTGACGCTTGCGGACACCATCACCCAAGCCGTAAAGCTCACAGAAGAGGTCTCCACGGCATCGGGCCAGATCTCGGAGAGCGCCAACTCGCTGGCGCAGAGCGCTGCGACCCAGGCCAGCACGATCGAGGAGGTCACTGGCAGCCTGCAAGAGATCACCGCCAAGGCCAAGCAAAACGCCGACAGCGCGATCGAGTCGCGCGGCATCGCCGAAGCCACCCGCAAGGTGGTCGAGGAGAGCCTCGCCAGCATGCGTAAGCTCTCGGATGCGGTGGGCGAGATCAAAGCCGCAGCCGACAGCACGGCGAAGATCGTCAAGACCATCGATGAAATCGCCTTCCAGACCAACATTCTGGCTTTGAACGCCGCCGTGGAAGCTGCACGTGCGGGTGAAGCTGGGCGTGGCTTTGCCGTGGTGGCGGACGAGGTCCGCAGCCTGGCGATGCGCAGCGCCGAGGCTGCCAAAAACACCGCCGAGATCATCACCGAATCGGTTCGCAAAGCCGGAGACGGCGTGAGCATGAACGACGTGACCATGAAGGCACTGGCGCGCATCCAGAACGAGATCACTCACCTCGCG
>JADGRG010000214.1 GCA_017881145.1 Sandaracinaceae bacterium
CCAGCACGAAGTCGATCTCCGTCGGAAGGTCGTCGCGCTCGACCCAGGGCAAACGCGAGAAGGGCAGTCTCTGGTAGACGTGTGCAGCTTGCACGAGGTCGCGCAGCTGGGTCTGCGATGGCCTGCGGACCGGCAGCGACACGCGCCGCTCCACGATGTAGAGCGCGCTCTGGGGCCCCGTAGTCACTGGCAGCGTGCTCGCGGTGAGCGCCACCTGATAGAGCTTGTCGTCACCGACATACACCCGCGGATCTGCGCACGCTGCGGCGAGGACGCAGACCACCAAGATCACTGCGATCGACTGGATTCTCATGCCCTCCCCTTTCAAGTGCCGCGCAAGAGGAATGGGTAGGTGACTTCGACCTCGCCGCCGTCGGGTTTCGGGAAGACCCAACGCTTGATCTGCCGGACCATGCAACCCTCGACCCGAGCGTTGTCGAGCGTGGACTTGGCGACGCGCACCACGGAGACGTGTCCTGCCAGATCGATGCGCCAGTTCACGTGCACGGCGCCTTCCAGCTTCGGCTGACGCTGCATCTCGACCTCGAAACAATACTTGATCGCTGCCTGGTTGGCGCGCACCACGCGCTCGATCTGCTCTTTGGAAAGGAAGCCGTTGACGTGCGCGTTGCCGTTGTCGAGCGAGAGCTGCGCTTCGCGGGCTTTGGGCCCTGCGACGCCGATGCCGCCGGCACCGCGCCCCTTGCCCGAACCGCTGCCCGCGCCCACACCGGTGCCAAGCTCACCTGCGCCCAAGAGCGTGCCGCGCCCTTGACCACCGCCACCCGTCCCCGAGCCGCGCAAACCAAAGCCTGCGGAACCGCGACCCTCCACGGTCTGCATCGAGCCGAGCCCACCCAGCATCTTGTCGAGCGAGGGTGTGTCCATGGCATGCGACAACGCATTGTTAGAGCCACCACCCGCCAGCACGCCGAGCAGACCCATCCCGCGGACCTTGGCGGCGAGCGCGTCCTTCGGCTCGCCAGCGATCTGCGTGTCCGGCCGAGTTGCATCTTTGCGACCGACGCGGCCCTCGGGTCGCTGCTCGCGTCTCCCGCCCGACTCATCGCGATCGCGCAAGCCCGGGTCCTTGGTCTCGGTGCCGGACTTACGCTTCTGCAGCAGAGCTTCGTCCTCGGGTGGTGGAACGACCAAGAACCGGCGGACCAGCTCGGTGTCGAGCTCGAGCGTGGTTGGTCTCGCGAACTCCTTGGCCGCCACCAGGAAGACGAAGAGCAGCACGCTCACATGGACGAACACCGAAAGGCTGAGACAGGCGAAGAGCGCCGGATCGCGGGAGAGTCGCGCCGGCTGCGCTTGCTCGGTCTTTGCCACTTCCTGAAAGAACACGGCGAAGCTGCCGATGGTGACCACGCCGTAGTCGTCCGGCCCCAGGCGTGTGGGCTCGTTCAGCCCGCGCAGCGTGCGGCGCTGGCCGGAGAGGCAGAGAAAGCCATCGAGACTCGGATGCGGCAAGAATGCATAACCCATCCCGTGTGGCTCGAGCAGCGTGAGCTCATCGCCGGGCAACGCGCCCTCGGGCAACGGGAAGAGCGTCTTGCCCTTGGTTCCAAACGTGACGGAGCGCGCCTCGGTGAGCAGCTCCGCGGCGAAAAGGCTGCCGTTCCAGAGCACGACTATGCGCAACTGCCGCTCGGACGCCGGTGCACTCTGCGCCATCAGAAGCTCTTCTCCTGGGTCGAGCGCTGCAGCTCCGGCAAAAACGAGCGATGTGGCAACCGTGGGCGGCCGAACTCCGCGCGCAGACGGTTGAGGAAGTAGAGCATCTGCGGTGTCTTGAGTTGCCCCTCGATGTCGAGGCCGCTGAATTGCAGCACCTTCACCTCGCCCCCAGCTTCCTTCTTCACGTTCTCAGAGCCGTCCGCGTCTAGCACCGAAGGAGCGCTTGGCTTGGCAGCGGCCGCCGGCTTGCCCTCACTCGGACTCGGAGCGACCGCCGCTGGCTTCGGGGCACTATCCTCGATCGCAGCCTGCTTCTGCGCTGACCTGTGAGCGACCTTGCCGGCGAGCTTGCGCGCGGGCTTGTGCGCGCTCTGCTTCACGGCGTGCTTGGCGTGCGCCTTGTCCTGGGCAACGCCGCTGGCCGCCGGTTGCAGCAGAAGCCACGTCAGCAGGAGTATGCCGGCGCGCATCATGGCTTCACCGTTTGGGGCACTGGCTCCGCCGCCGTCGGCTGCACAACCACCGCGGGGGGCGGTGCTGGGCTCGCCGGGATCTGGCTCAAATAGCTTTCCGCCAGCTTGCGCTCGGCAGCGTCGGTCGCCGCAACCTCCAAGTAGCGCTCGAAGAGCTTACGCGCCTCGGCACGCTGGGAGAGAAACTCTGCGCGAAGCACCGCGAGATCGAAGAGCGCAGCGGGATGGTTCGGCGATTCCGCAAGCGCAGCTTGATAGGCCGCTTCGGCCTGCGCATGTTTGCCGAGGCCTCGCAGAGCGACGCCGAGCCCGACGCGGGCGTCGACCAGATGCGCATCGACCGCGAGGACTTTCTCATACTCGGCCTGCGCACCGGCGTAGTCACCAGCGTGTAGCAGCACCGAAGCGCGGTTCATGCGTGCCGGTGTGAAGACCGGCGCCAACCCTACGGCTTTGTCGAAGTGCTCGAACGCCAGCTGTGCATCCCCACGTGCCAGAGAAAGTAACCCGAGGTCATTGTGCGCTGCCGCACTCTTCGGGTCTAGCGCCAGCACCTTCTGCAGCACCAACTCGGCGACGTCGAGATCGCCCTTGGCGCGGTACACCCTCGACACCTCGAGCAAGGCCTGCTGGTTGGCCGGGTCGCGCACCAGCATGATACGCGCCTGTGCGAGCGCAGCTTCGTAGCTGCCACGTTCGCGCAGCACCGCCGTCAGCGCCAGGCGCACCTCGCTTGCCTCGGGATGCGCCCGCAGATACTCGTCCAAAAGCGCAGCGGCAGGCTCTCGCTCGCCAAGCTCATGCCGCGCCTTGGCCAGGGCGATCAGCGGCTCGCCAGCCGCTTCTTGAATCTGATGCGCGCGCGCAAGGTGCGGCAGCGCCTGCCGCGCCTCACCGCTGCGGACCAAGAGCACACCGAGATTGTAGTGAGCCTCCCAGAGATTCGGATCGATGCGCAGCGCCTCCTGGAAGTCCGCGATGGCCTGCGCGAGGTTGCCCGCTTCCGGCTGCCCGAGCAGCTTCACTCCTTCGAGGTAGACCCGTGCAGCGCGTGGGTCGGCCGGTGGAGGACCTGCAAACGTCGGCTTGTGGACACTGGACGCGGTGCAACCTGCAAGCGCGAAGAGCAGCACCAGTCGTGTGGCAGCGCGCATGCCCGCCTGACACTCTGTGCGCCTGCTCATCTTCGCCCCCGGCCGGCCTTGGCTGCGTGCGCCTTCGCACGCGCGCCAGCTCCTGCGTTCGGCTTGACCTGCGTGGCCCCAGCCACCGGACCAACGCTCTGCCTGCGCAGTCCGTCATAGGTTGCAGGCAGCGGCAGAATGCGCGCCTCGGTCAAGCCGGCGCCTGCCTCGCGCAAAGGCGGATACTCCACATCGTTGAGCCGGGTCAGTGCTTCGCGTTCTTTCTGCGTCCAGGCATTGAACACCCGCAACTCTAACGCTTTGTGGTAGCCACCCTCATAGGCTTCGAGCGCGCGTTCCTCGATCGGGACGATGAACTTCGCCAGCTCGTCTCGGTAAGCCTGCGCTTCGTTTTCACTGAGGTTCGCTGGCATGGGCGCCGCCCGCAGCGCCTCCGCGAAGAGCTCGTAGCTCTCGCCGATCTTGTAGAGCGCCGCGCTCACCCACTCCGCAACATGGAAGCTCACCACATCGCTGTAGATCTCGGCGGCCTTGCGGAGATATTCGGATTTCTGCTGCAAGCGCTTGGGCAGCCCCTTCATGTCGCCGCCGATCGCCACCTTCTCGAAATCCACCAACACTTGGTCGCCCTGCAGAAAGCGCGCTTGTGCCGCGAAATAACCACCCGTCGTCAGCTCGGCCTTGTGAGCGGCCTTCACCGCTGCTGTGAAGGCTTTGTCCGCGCCGTCCCGGTCGGCTTGTGCCAGCAGCATCTGACCCAGGCGCGTGTAGGCCTCGACCCTGCGATCCGGGTTCTTGCCGATCTTGAGGTAATGCCGATAGGTCTCGGCAGCGTCTGGCCAGCGCTTGTCGGCTTCGTGCGCGCGACCGATCAGGAAGTACACCTCGTCTGCCGAGCTCGAATTCGGGAAGGTCTTGACCAGCTCCTTGCCGTCATCGACAGCCTGCGCGTTGTCCGCCGCCGTCAGCCGCAGCACGGTGGCGTTGTAGAGCGCGTCCTCGCATTTGTCCGCCTTCGGGAAACGCCGCGCGTAGGCTTCGTAGTAGCGTGCAGCGTCGCGAAATTGCGCGATCGACTCGAACATCTGTGCTGCAGAGAACGCTCCGAGCGCACCTTCGGCCGTGCCAGCGTAACGCTCGATCAGCACATCGTAGGCGCGCGCGGCTGCTTCCAGGTCGCCTGCACGCTGCCACTGCTGGCCGGCATTGTAGTAAGCCTTCGCCGCACGCTCGTCCTGCGGGAATTCCTGTGCCGCGCGCAGGTACGCGGCGGCAGCTTCCTTGTGCTCACCGCGCTCGGCCAACCCCTCGCCAACCTTGAACACGGCCTGCAAGATCAGGACATCCAGCTTCTTCTGCGCCTCTGCGTTCCGAAACGCTGGCGCGCCCTTGAGCTTGCGCGCCCAGCGCTCGATGTTGCCGTAGTCCTTGGCCCGGTTGCAGCTCTCCAGCACGAGCTCGCCAGCGGTGGCCGCGTACTGGCTCTGCGGATAGCTGTCGAGGAGCTGACCGAACTGGCGGATCGCCGGATCGTAGATGCCGCGCTCGAAGTACAGGCGACCCTGACGGAAGAGGATGCCCGGAACCTCTTGGTCATTCGGGTAGAGCGTCACGTAGTAGGCAATGGCGTCGGAGAATTTTTGGTCGGTCGAAGTCTCTGCACACGGGTTTGCCGAACTCGTCGCAGTCGGGGAGCCAGTGCCGGCCGCCGCTGCGGGCGCGTGCCCAGCCTCCGGTGGATGCGTGACCGCCGCCGTCGGCTGCGTCACGCCAGGCCTGCAGCCCTCCAGCTCCTTCACGCGCACCGACTCGAAGGCCAGGATCGCGTTGAAGAGCGCGTCATGCGTGAGCTCACCCTTGGGGTTCGCATGCGCGGCACGCACGTAGTAGTCGCCGGCTTCTTCCGGTTGGCCCAGGCGATGGAAGAGCACCTCGGCAAGATAGAACATCACCTCGGAGCCGAAGGTGGTGTCGGCGAAGTGCGCCAGGTGAACGCGGTAGAGCTCGGCTGCGTGCTCGAAGTCGATGCCACGTTTTTCCTTTTGCGCGCGTGCATGGTAGCGCGTCGCCGCCACGCGCACCGCCCGTTCCGCCATGTTCCCGGTGCGCGCCACCGCCTCCGGATCGACCTGGCGCTTGGCCCATGCACTGGCTGCGTCGTAGTTGGCAGCCAGCGCCGAGAGCGCGGCGATGGTGTTGTCGGCGTCGTCCATCGCGTCGTAGGCCGCGGCGATCTGCCGCTGGTAGTTGGGCGCGTTCGCATCATCCGGCGCGCTCGTCAGCAGCATCTGATAGGCCTCGATGGCGCGCGGGTAGCGCCCTTGATCGAAGAACGCGCGGCTGAGGCGCTGCAGCACTCGCTCGGCATACTGCTCACCGCCGATCCCAGCCAGGAAGCGCTTGAGGTCCGCTGCCGTGTTGCGCTCGTCTTCCGTGAACACCTGGATCAGGTATTCGAGCGCTTCGTCCTGCAGCTCCAGCAGCCTTCGTTTGCGCTGATCCGAAACGGTCGAGAGCTTTCCGCCGAGATCGAGCACCTCACGAAAACGCGTTGCGGCCTGGGCCACGTGTCCTAGCTTCCAGAGACACCATGCGCTCTTGAAGAGCGCAAGATCCGAAAGCTCGCTCTCCGGAAAGCGCAGCACCTCCGCATATTCTTTCTGCGCCGCCTCGTAGTCGTAGCTGCTGGCGAAGTACCACTCGGCAAACGCCATGTGCGCGTCCGGCACGAAGCGGCTCAGCGGATACTCCTCGATGATGCGCTGGTAAGAGGCCAGCGCTGCGGGCATGCGCCCAGCTTCCATGAGCGCGTAGGCCTTCATGTAAAGCACGAGATCGTAGCGCTCGAAATCCCGATGCAGCGTGAGCAGACGGTCATAGAGCGCCAGCGGCACGTCGATCTGCGCGGTGGGCGGCTTCGACACGCGCAGCTCTTTCGGCGTCGTCTGCCAGATCTCGTAAGACTCTAGATACTTCGCGCGAGCCTCTTCCCAACGCAGCTCAGACAAGCGCAGGAGCGCATCCGGCATCTCCGCAGCAGACTCCGGCTGCACGGCAATGAAGGCTTCGAGATAGCCGATCGCCTGCGTGCGCCGCAGCGTCACCAGCGCCTCGCGCGTGTGCAGCATCTTCTCGAGCAGCGCATGTCCCTGCACTTGTCGGCGGCTGTCTCCCGCTCCGGGTCGCTGCGAAGAAAAGAGCAGACTCTCGAGGTTCGCGGGCGGTTTCAGCGCAGCGCCCTCGCCGCTCTGCTCTCGGACGACGCTGTGCTCAGCAGGCGCGCGACGCGGCGTTGGCGCCTGTGCCAAGGCGTGCCCCTGCAGCGCGAGAGCGCAGAGCAGTACGCAGAGCTGCCGCTTCACCGTTTGCCCCGCTCTGGCGCCGCGCGCTTGTGCGCGCCTGCCTCGCCCGCCTTGTCGCCGCGCTCTTGGTATTCGTCGGGCCACTCTTCGCCTTCGAAGGGCCAATACTCTTCGTCGTCAGCCAGAAACCCTTGCACCAGCAAGGGATTTCGCAGCCCTGCCGGCAAGCGTCCGGCCGCGAGGCTCTCGATCTGCGCCTCGATCCTGCGCTTGGATCCCATCACGGCATCCACGCGGCCAATCTGGGCGCGGCGCAGGAAACCCGCCAAGCGCCCCCGCAGCGCGCTGAGCGACGACAGAGCGTGTTCGTTCGCCGCCGAGCGCAGCCTGGCGCGCGTACTGGCGACACGGCGCTCGAAGGCAGAAGCGGCTTGCACATCCCGGCTCAAGAGGCCGAGAACCTCGCCGCCGATGGCGGCATCCGATCCTGTACCCATCAGCGCAAAGCGAGCATCGTCGCTCTGGGCCTGTGCCTTGCCGAGGCGCCCCTCCAGGGCTGCGATGTCCCGCCCAAGCGCAGCCAGCTCTTGGTTCTTGGCATGGTGCTCGCGCATGGTATCGAGCTCTTGCGTGAGCACCTGCACGGCGGCGCGCACCGAAAGCAGCTGCCCCTGCAGCTGCGCGAGCTCGGCACGCTCGCTCAGCTCGGCGCCTTGCGCGGCCTGCGGAAGGTCTGACCCCGAAAGACGCGCGGCGATCGCCGCAAGCAGCTCTGGAACCCGCCCAGCTCGCGCAGCCTCGGCGTCGAGCTTGCGGATGCTCTGGTGGAGACTTTGAAAGACCGGGTCGTTGCCCAGGAGCGCGAGCAAGGGCTTGCGCAGAGGGCTTGCGCCAGCCTGCCGAGCCTCGGCGCCGGATAGCTCATCGTCCAGCGCTTCACGACGCGCTGGGCTGGCCAGGATGCGGTCGATCTCTGCGAGCAGTGGCTCGAAGTGCGCAAGGAACTCGGCGAAGTAGTTGCTGGCCTTCTGGAAGTCGCAACGTGCCAGCGCCACGTAGCCACGCAGCAGCGACGCCTCGTCGGAGAATGCCGAGCCGGCGAAGCGTGTCTGCAATTGATCCAGCAGGTCGAGCGCAGTCTGTGGATCGCCGTTTTCGTAGGTCGCGTAGGCTGCCTCGAAGAGCGCCTCGGGAAGGCGCGGAGAATCCTGCGGCACCTGGAAGTAGTAGTAGAAAGCGTCGTCACCGCGCCGCAGCTCGTGCGCCACGCGACCCAACCCCAGCCGTGCCAGATCTTTGATCGCGAAGTAGCGCTGGTCGACGAAGAAGCTGTAGCGGTCCTTCTTGCCGGCGCTGGCGATGCTGCAAAACCTACGCTCGGCATCGTTGAGCTTGCCGTGGCGAGCCGAGAGAGCACCCAGCAGATACTGAGCGCTGGCGTAGAAGCGAGAGGACTTGGTGATCTCTGCGTAGGTGCGCGCCGCCAGCTCGTCGTCGCCAGCGGCCTCGCGCTCGCGAGCGCGCAGATAACGCAGCTCGTTCTGTGCATCCTCGGGCAGTGCGAGCGGCAGCGCGCCGAGCTCCGCGATCACCTGAGCGAGGTCGAGCCCGGCGAGCGCGACGTCTGCGTAGCGGCGGAAGGCTGGCGCGAAGTATGCGCCCTGTCTGCCCTTGTCGAGGACCTTCCTCAGATAGTGGCGAGCGCTCTCTTCGGCCCCCAGCTCGTGCAAGGCACCACCCAACAAGTAGCGCGCGGCATCCAGCTCATGCTCGTCGCTGTAGTCGGCAAAGCGAGGGCTCTCGACCAACTCGAAGAGGAGCAAGGCCGCATCCTCATGCTCTCCGGCAAGCGCCAACGCTTCCGCACGCGCCAGCGTGGTGCGCAGCTCTGCGAGCTTGGCGGGCTCAGCAGGCAAAAAGCGCTTCTTGCGCAGAGCGTCGAAGTAGCTCGAAAGGGCAGGCGCCGTGCGCTCTGCATGTTGCTCGGCCGGCCGCGCCGTGCTTGCAGGCGGCACGTCCTGCGCCGCCGCCTGCTGCAGGCCAAAGCTGGCGACGAGCGCGAGCCAAGCTGCGCTTTGCGCACGCTTGCGACTCATCGGCGCACCCGGCCGTCACTCGGCATTCCACGCTCTGGTCTTCGCCCGCAAGCGCGTGCGCACATCGTAGTGGCCCTCACCGCCGCGCGGGAAGTCCTGGGCCAGGTCCGAATCGTCGTCGAGCACCAAGGTCAGCTCGGTGGTCTTCTCGATCGGCGTGGTGATGCGGTAGCTCTCCTGCAGCGTGTAGCCGTAGGCTGCGTCGTCACGCGCGTGCTGCTCGACCTCGATGCCGAGCAGGTGCGGCCCCGGCGCTACGAAACCCTCGAAGACTTTGCGCACCTCATCGCCGCCGAGAGCTGCAGCATCGCCCTGGAAGATCGGCGTGGCATCGAGCTTAACCATCACCTTGGTGAGCACGGGGTCGGGGCCGGCCAAGTTCTGCAAGCGCACCGAGATGCGGGTCTTGAAGAGCGTCTTGCCCAGCACCGCCGCACGCGAGCGCGCTTGCACGAGGTCGTCCATCAAACCGACCAGCTCGGTCCGCAGACCTGAAAGCTTCTGGTTCTCGGCCGGACTCCGCGTGGCAGGCTGGTTGCTCACCGACGCGGCTTTTGCGTCCGACGTGCGCTGGTCGCTGGTGGCTGCCGGCGCCGGTTCATTGGCTTTCGGCGCAGTGGCGCCATCCACGGCAGGGCTCTGCTCTGCGCCAGCCGCAGCCGGCGGCTCTGCGGCGGGGGCTGCCTTGGTCTGGCCAAGCGCTGCAGCTGTCGGCTGCGGCGTTGATGCCTTGGAGCGCACCTGAGCATGGGCTTGCGAACAAATCTGCCCGGCGCAAAGCGCGGACAGAACGACGAGAGTTGGCAGTGGGCGGCAGCGCGGCATGGGTTCTGTCACGATTCAAAGGGGAGAAAGACCGAGCAGCCAAGCGTCGCGGTCAGATTGTTGACGAGCTGCGAATGTCCCAAGAGCGCTTGCTGCAGAAGCTGGTCGCGTAGATCGATGCGCACCGCGAACCACCCGCCGAAGAGATACTTCATGCCGAGGCCGAAGCTGCCGGTGAGGCCTTGCGCGCTCTGGTTATCGGTGACGCCGCCACCGAAGGCCAGGAAGAGGTCGAAGCGCGAGACCGTGCCGGAAAACCAGCGCAGCTTGCCGTAGGCGATGGACCAGAGCAGGTGGCCTTCGTAGATGTAGACGGGGGCATTGAGCCGCAACGCAGTGAAGCTGGTGTCACGCTGCACGATGCGCACCAGAGCCGAGTCGGCGCGGGTGTAGCCGAAGCTCGCCTCCAGGCCGAGGTCTTCGGTGAAGTGAAAGGTGTAGGCACCGCTGAGCAGATACGACGACGAGAGCAAGTCGGCCGCGTAGAGACCGCCCATCACGCTCAGCTCGTGGCGCCCGGCCTTCTCGAAGAGGCGTTTCTGCACGCCGCGATATTCGCGACGCGCGTTGAGCTCGTCACGGATCGACTCGTCGATGCACGAGGCAGGCTCGTCCGCAAACGCCGGTGCGACTTGGACGAACCCCAGCCACCCGACGAGCAAGAACGAGCCAAGCCATGCATGAGCGCGCCCCAAGTTGTTCCGCATCCGCTCCCCAATCGTGACTGCTTACCTAGAACTGATAGCGCTCGCCCGTGTCGCAGAGGATGGTAACAACTCGCTGCCCGGGAAGCAGCTCACGAGCAACTTTGAGCGCAGCGTGGACGTTTGCCCCCGACGATGGCCCCAGCAAGAGCCCTTCCTCGCGCGCCAAACGGGTAGTCATACGCTCAGCCTCGGGATCGGAGACGGCGAAGACCTCGTCGATCAGCGTGCGATCGAGGATCTTGGGCACGAAGCCCGCGCCCAGTCCTTGTATACCGTGCAAGCCCGGCTTGCCGCCCGAGAGCACTGCACTGGCGCGTGGCTCCACGGCGACCACACGCAACCCAGCCTTCTTCTGCCGCAACGCACGCGCCACACCGGTCAGCGTTCCGCCCGTCCCCACGCCGATCACGATGGTGTGCAAGTCGCCTTCGGTAGCTGCCCAGATCTCCTGGGCGGTGGTCTCGGCGTGCGCTCGCGCATTGTCTGGGTTGTCGAACTGACGCGGCATGAACGCACGCTCGCTGCGCGCCACGATGCGCTCGGCTTCCTCGACCGCACCGCGCATCCCGTAGTGCGCCGGCGTCAACACCACCTCGGCGCCGTAGGCCCGCAAGATGGCTTGACGCGCATTGCCCATGTCCTCCGGCATGACGATGACGCAGTGATAGCCGCGCACCGCCGAGAGCATGGCGAGGCTGATGCCGGGGTTGCCGCTGGTGGCTTCGACGATGGTCGAGCCCGGACCGATCAAGCCGGCCCGCTCCGCGCCGAGTAGCATGGTGTATGCGGGACGATCCTTGACGCTGCCGCCGGGGTTCCGAGATTCCAGCTTGCCGCAGACCTCCGCGCCCTTGGGATCGGCGAGCCTGCGCAGCCGCACGAGCGGTGTGCCCCCAACCAAGTCCCAGACCCCGTCATAGATGCGCTGTGTGCCCATGCGGCAGCCGGCAGCCTACTACGGCAAGCCGGGTGGAGTCAGCACGGGAGAAGCGACCTGCTGAACCCAGGTGCCTGCTGCATGCTCGCTGGTGCAGCAGGACTTATCGTCAGGCTCTGTCGTCAGGCTCTGTCGTCAGCCTTTGCCTCGACCGAAGACCTCGACCGAGAGCATGAGCCGCCACTCGGGCGCTCCG
>JADGRG010000215.1 GCA_017881145.1 Sandaracinaceae bacterium
ACAACGCGGACATCGCGTTGCGCGTCTACACCTCACGCTTGATCGGGCGTAACCCGGCGCTGGTCTTGCATGGAGGCGGCAACACCTCGGTCAAGACGCGTTGCAAGGACGACCTCGGCGAGGAAGTCGACGTGATCTGCGTGAAGGGCAGTGGCTGGGATCTCGAAAACCTCGAACCCGAGGGCTTGCCAGCGCTGCGACTTGCGCCCTTGCTCGCGCTGCGCAAGCTCGCTGCGTTGAGCGACCAGGACATGGTGAATGCTCAGCGCACGCGCATGCTCAACGCGGCTGCACCCAACCCCTCGGTCGAGACGCTCCTGCACGCGTTCCTGCCGCACAAGTTCATCGATCATTCGCATGCCGACTCGATCTTGGCACTGGTCGATCAGCCGGAGGCCGAGCAGCTCTGCCGCGACCGCTACGGCGAGCGCTTCGGCATCGTGCCTTACGCCATGCCGGGCTTCGTCCTAGCCAAGCTGGCGGCTGAGGCCTACCAGAAGGATCCGCGCGTCGAAGGCCTCTTGCTCTTGAAGCACGGCCTCTTCACCTTCGGCAGCGACGCGCGCGAGGCCTACGAGCGCCACATCGCCGCGGTCCACGAAGCCGAGACCTTTGCACACAAGCGTCGCTACTGGTCTACGCGCAACTCGGTTCCGCCGGGCTTGTCCGTGTCTTACGTGGAGCTAGCGCCGGTGCTGCGCGGCCTGCTCGGTGAAGGCAAGCGCAGCTATCAGCTGCAGCTGCGGCAGAGCAGCGAGATCCACGCCTTCGTCTCCGACCCCAAGCTCGCCGAGCTCAGCCAGGTCGGCTGCGCCACGCCCAACCACGCGATTCGCACCAAGCGCTTGCCCGTGGTGTTGCGCTTGGATCACGGGCGGCCGATCGCCGCCCAGGCCGAAGCCATCGGCGCGACCCTCACCGAATATCGCAACGCCTACCGTGCTTACGTCGAGCGGCAGACGCAGCGCACGGGGACCAAAGTTGAGGCACTGGATCCCGATCCGCGCATCGTGCTGGTGCCTGGCCTCGGTGTGATTGCGGCGGGCGTCGACGAGAAAGCCGCGCGCATCGCTGCGGACGTCTACGAGCACACCATCGACATCATCCGCTCCGCCGAAGCCGTGGGGCACTACGAAGTGGTGTCCGAGGCTCACCTCTTCGACCTGGAGTATTGGCCGCTCGAGCAAGCCAAGCTCGGCAAGTCGGCTGCGCGGCCGCTCGACGGGCGCATCGTCTACGTCAGCGGTGCAGCGATGGGTATCGGCGCGGCAACGGCACGCACCTTCGCGCAGGCGGGCGCGGCGCTCTACCTGGTGGATCGCGATGCGCAGCGTTTGCAGGCGCTCGCGCAGGAGCTAGGCGCTGCACACGAAGTGCTCGACGTGACCAACGAAGTGGCGGTGCGAGCCAGCATCGATCACGCAGTGCAGCGCTACGGTGGGCTCGACGGCATCGTGTCGAACGCCGGCACCGCGCCTCAAGGTCGCATCGCCGAGTGCACCACGGCCGAGCTCGACCTTAGCTTCCGCATCAACTTCTTCTCGCATCAGTGGTTGGCATCTGCAGCCACGGCCGTGTTCCAGCGCCAAGGCATGGGCGGCTTCCTGCTCTTCAACGCATCGAAGGCGGCCTGGAACCCCGGCCCCGACTTCGGGCCCTACGCGTTGCCCAAAGCGGCTCTGGTGGCGCTGGTCAAACAGTACGCGCTCGAATACGGCAAGTACGGCATTCGCTCCAACGCCATCAACGCCGACCGCATCCGCACCAACCTCTTGAATCAGAACGACGTCGCCGAACGTGCCCGCGCGCGCGGCCTCGAGCCCGACTCTTACTACAAGGCGAACTTGCTGGGCCGCGAGGTCACCGGCTACGATGTCGCGCAAGCCTTCCTAGCGCTGGCACTGGCGCAGAGCACGACCGGCTCGATCGCGACCGTCGACGGCGGCAACATCGCCGCCAGCCCCCGCTGAAGAGCCGCTCTTTGGTTTGCGCATCGGCCTGCTTGCCACATACTGGCTGGCTTCGTGTCGCGCGACTTCTATCTTTATTTGGGCTCTCGCTTCGCGTCGGCGACGGCGATGACGCTGCTGCGTGCGTCGATCGCGTGGCATGTCTACAGCGTCTCCCACTCGGCGTTTCATCTCGGCTTGATCGGGCTCGTGCAGTTTCTGCCGGCGCTTGCGCTCACGTTGGTGGGCGGTGCAGTCGCCGATAGCTACGACCGCCGGCGCATCATCAACGCCGCGCAGATCGTGGTTTCCATCGCGGGCACGGTGCTGCTTTATGCCACGCATGCGGGCACCGTGACGCTGCCGCTGCTCTACGGGATGGTGCTGCTCATCTCCTGCGCCGGCGCCTTCGAGCAACCCGCGCGCGCCGCACTCTTGCCAACCACCGTGCCGCGCGAAGTGTTTCCGCGCGCGGTGACCATCGCCTCCACCAACCAAGCGTTGGCGTTCGCGACGGGGCCTGCGCTGGGCGGTCTCGTGATCGCCGCGGCCGGCGTCACCGCAGCCTACGCCACGTACCTCGGGCTGATCGCGGTTGCTTTCGTGGGCATTGCAGCGCTGCGAGTCGGTGCACGACCCGAGCACGCTCGCAGCGCCATCTCCCTCGCAGCGATCCGTGAGGGCCTGGCCTTCGTGTGGAGTCGACCGGTCGTGCTCGGGTGCATGACGCTCGACATGTTCGCCGTGATCTTCGGCGGTGCAAGCGCGCTCTTGCCGATCTACGCCAAAGAGATCCTGCGGGTCGGCCCGAAAGGCTATGGAGTGCTGACTTCGTCGCTGGAGCTAGGCGCGCTGCTCATGTCGGCGCTGCTGGTGCTGCGTGCGCCGATCAAACAAGCCGGCCGCGCGCTGCTGAGCACGGTGGTGGTGTTCGGCGTGGCGACCATCGTGTTCGGGCTCTCGCGCTCGTTTCCGCTCTCGGTCGCGGCGTATATGCTCGCCGGCATGGCCGATCAAGTGAGTGTGGTGATGCGCTCCACCGCGATCCAGCTCTCCACACCCGACGAGCTGCGCGGTCGGGTCAGCTCGGTGAACATGCTCTTCATCGGCGCGTCCAACCAACTCGGCGCTGCTGAGTCCGGTTTCGTTGCCGCACTCAGCAGCGCCACCTTCTCGGTGGTGAGCGGAGGCATCGGGTGTTTGATCGTGGTGGCGATCGTCGCGTGGCGACTGCCAGCGCTGCGGCATTACCGGTTGGAGACTCACTAGATAGAAACGCGCTGCCGGACCATCGGCTCGTTTCATCTCTCGGGTTCTGCCCGCAGGGCTGGTGGAGAACTAAAGGTTGCGCGTGCTCAGCGCCCAAGAGCGCGCTCAGATCCTCGCGCTGGGCAGCGACGTCAAGCGCGTGTGGTCCGCGCCATCCATCACAGATCGCGATCGCAAGGAGCTGCTGCGCACGCTGGTGGAAGAAGTCATCGTCGACGTCAAACGCCAAGAAGATAGAGCGCATCTAACGCTGCGTTGGCGTGGCGGGCTGCTCACCGACATTGATGTGCATCTACCGCGCTCTCACCCGGCGCCCATCCGCACCGACGAAGAAGTCGTGGAGCTCGTGCGTCGCCTCGCGGTGCATTACCCCGATGCTGTCATCGCCGGCATTCTCAATCGCCAGGGAAAGACCACCGCCACAGGCATGCGCTTCAGAGCATAGTCCGGACGAAAGGGGTATTGGTCTTTCCGTTCCGGGTGACATATTACCACTACTGCGAAGTACTGCGTCATCCCCTCGCCGTTCTTCCACGCGGCAGCTCCGCCGCTTCGGGGAAGCGCTTCTCGAGCTGCTGCACCACGCTGCTGTGCGCCGCCCATGTCGTTCGCTCGTCGGGCTGCGCGAAGATGCCGCGCACCAGCGTCGCTACCATGCCCTGCGCGCTCTTGGGCACGCGCGTCAGCAGGTTGCGCATGAAGTGCGTGCGGCAGCGCTGCCACGACGCACCCGGCAGCGTCGCCGCGATCGCTCCGCCTACGTGGCTCACGGCGACGAAGGAAGACTGATCAACTGCTCGATCGGCGCGTACAGATTCGGAGCTAC
>JADGRG010000216.1 GCA_017881145.1 Sandaracinaceae bacterium
AACCCGCTTCGCCCTCGTGGCGAGCCTCGTGCTCGGCGTGCATGGTGTCGGCGGGACCAGCTTCGGGCATCGGCATGGGAGCGGCCTCGGGTGCAGGCGCTGGCGCCGGAGCGGCAGCCGGGGCAGGCGCCGCCGCGGGCTGCGGTGCCGGAGCCCCCTGTGCGTGCGCGGCAAGCGGCAGCTGAGCCAAGGCCGCCATCAGCAGCGGCAGACCCAAACGAAGAACTCTCTTGGTCATCTTCAGTCTCCTAACTCACGGCAGGGTAATGTCCGGGTTCACGAGCAGTTTCCGTGACGCCCACTGGCCAGGACTCTTGCCCGGCCATGTTTCAAAAGCGTTTCACCGCAGCAAAATCTTGGCTGCGGCGCGCGATATGCATATCCGCAATGCGAGCGTCGGCAAAGAGCCCGACACCTATCGGACAGCGTCGAGACCCACGGCGGCGGCGATGTTGGGCAGCCCGGCTTGCCGCACTTTGCGCCCCAGGTCAGCGGAAAGCCGCGAAGGCAGGAGCGGCCCGTCGTAGATGAGCGCGGTGTAGATCTGGCCCAGCGTCGCGCCGGCCCGGATCCGTTCCCATGCGTCGTCGGCGTTCTCGATCCCACCGGCCGCCACCAGCAGCACGCGATCGCCGACCCTTGCACGCAAACGTTGCAGCACCGCCAGCGCACGCGCTTTGAGCGGCGCACCCGAGAGCCCGCCCGCACCACAGGCCTGCACCACCTGCGGATCCGAGTGCAGCCCTTGGCGAGCGATGGTGGTGTTGGTGGCGATGATGCCGTCGAGCGCAAGCTCCAGCGCTAGGTCCGCGACCGCGTCGATGTCCTGGTCCGAAAGGTCCGGCGCGATCTTGAGCAAGAGCGGCACGCGCCTCTGCGGGCTGGCTTCATCCAACGCGGCGCGCACCTGTGTGAGCAGCGGCCGAAGCGCCTCCACCGCCTGCAGATCACGCAAGCCGGGCGTGTTGGGCGAGCTCACGTTGATCACCAGGTAGTCTGCCTGCGCAGCCAGGAGCTTCGCGCTGGTCACGTAGTCGCCAATGGCTGCTTCGTTGGGCACGCGCTTGGTCTTACCGATGTTCACACCCAGCAGCGTCGAACGCGCTCTCGTCTGTGCGATGCGCTCGGCGGCGGCTTGCGCGCCGTGGTTGTTGAAGCCCATGCGATTGACGAGCGCGCGATCGCGGAGCAACCGGAAGAGTCGCGGTCGCGGATTGCCAGGCTGCGCTTCAGCGGTCAGCGTCCCGACCTCGACGAAGCCAAAACCCAGCGCTCCGAAAGCCTCGAAGGCCTCGGCGTCCTTGTCGAGACCGGCAGCGAGGCCGATCGGCGTCGGGAAGTCGAGCCCGAGCGCATGCACCCGCAGCACAGGATCGTGCACCCCGAGGAATCGCGAGAAGAGCCCTCGCAAGAACGCCGAGCCGTGGACCAGGCGCATCCACGCCATGACCACCCGATGAGCGGTCTCAGCAGGCATCGCATAGAGGAAGGGGCGCGCCAAGAACCGGTAGAGCATGCCCGCGGGACCTACCGCACTTCGCGACTCCCAGGAAGGCCCGAGAGCCCGCGCCGCAACGCCTGACCGACGCGGCCAGACCAGCAAACCCAACTTGCGCCCCGCGGCATTTCGGTCTATGGCGCCTCGGTTTCGCCACGAGCCGCCACGTTCCATGTCGCATCCCTACGAAAAGCGCCGCACCTTCGCGATCATCTCGCATCCGGACGCCGGTAAGACCACGCTGACCGAGAAGCTGCTGCTCTACGGCGGCGCAATCCATCAAGCCGGCGCCGTGAAGTCGCGCAAAGCCGCACGCGCGGCCACCAGCGACTGGATGGATATCGAGAAGCAGCGCGGCCTCTCGGTGACCTCGAGCGCGATGGCTTTCGACTTCGGCGGCTACCGCGACAACTTGCTCGACACGCCGGGTCACCAAGACTTCAGCGAGGACACCTACCGCACGCTCACCGCAGCTGACTGCGCGATCATGCTGATCGACGCCGCCAAGGGTGTCGAGACCCAGACCCGCAAGCTCTTCGAGGTGTGCCGGATGCGCGGCACGCCAATCGTAACCTTCGTCAACAAGCTCGACCGTCCGGCGCGCGACCCAATGGACCTGATGACCGAGGTCGAAGACGTGCTCAAGCTGCGCACGGCTCCGGTGACCTGGCCGATCGGCAGCGGCGACCGCTTCCAGGGCGTATACGATCGCGCGCACAGGCGCGTGCTCACCTTCGAGCGCACCGCCCGCAACGCCACCAAGGCGCCGGTCACGGTCAGCGGCATCGACGACACCACGCTGGACGCCATGCTCGGCGAAGCGGCAGTCAGAGAGCTGCGTGCCGAGATCGAGTTGCTCGACGGTGCCGGCGAGCACTACAACCAAGCCCGTTTCTTGGGCGGTGAGATCACGCCGGTGTTCTTCGGTTCGGCGCTCTCCAGCTTCGGCGTCGAGCCCTTCCTGGAAGCGTTTGCGCAGATGTGCCCGCCACCAGGCCAGCGCATCGCCAACCACGGCGTCGTGAACCCGGACGATGAACGTTTCAGCGGCTTCGTCTTCAAGGTGCAGGCCAACATGGATCCCTCGCACCGCGACCGGATTGCTTTTCTGCGCGTGTGCTCCGGCAAGTTCGTGGGCGGCATGCGCGTGCACCACTTCCGCCTGGACAAAGAGATCCGCCTGGCGCGCGCCGAGCAGATGATGGCGCAAGAGCGTCAGAGCGTGGACGAAGCTTGGGCAGGTGACATCATCGGCCTCTTCGATCCCGGCATCTTTCGCAT
>JADGRG010000217.1 GCA_017881145.1 Sandaracinaceae bacterium
CGTGGCGCGTGTTCCAGCCGTCCGCTGTGGCCGCGCGCCCGACCATGGCGTAGGGAAAGACCACCGCGATCCCAAGGCCAAGCGCCACCAGCAAGAGCATGGAGGGTGTGGGAGCCGCAGCCGTGCCGCCAAACGCTGCGGCCACGCGTGCGCGATACCGCCATGCTGCAGCTGCGGCGATGACCACCGCGATCGACACGGACGGGCGCGCCAGCAGTGCCGTGTCGAACAAGTGGGCCCAGACGCCATCGCGCAGCGTGCGCAGGCCGGTCACCACGGGCACCGCTGGGGAGAGCACAATGGCGTTGTAGCCGGCGTACATGCCCTGGCGCGGCAGCAGCTTGCCGCAGGCGTAGAAGTAGACGAAGGGCAAGAGTAGCCAGACGCCGAGCTCACGCAGGAAGGTGGCGGCGGTAGCGATGCGCAGGGTTGGCCGCCCGTGGCGATGGATGAACACCAGCGGTAGCAGCGCGTAGTAGACGACCAGCACGGAGTTGAGTGAGAAGCTCACCAAGCAGAGCACGAAGGCCGCGCCGCGCAGGGCGAGAGCGGCTGCGCCCCGGGCGTGCTCGGCGCGCAGCACCAACCAAGTCGCTGCCAACAAGAGCGTGGCATAGAAGACGTATTGGGACGTGCTCATCAGCACCCAGGTCTGGTTGCCGGGGAAGGCGAGGGCGAGGCCTGCGACGGTGAAGGCGGCTGCCTCCCCGAGGCCCATCTCCCGGCAGATCGCGCGCACCAGCAGCGCGCTGGTCGCGATCAGCGCGAAGACGACCACGTGACTGGTCCAGAGCACGTCGGACCCGATGCGGAAGCTCCACATGAAGAAGGCATCCGTCGGAATGCCCCGCTCGAAGGAGCCCAAGAGCACGTGCTTCCAGTTGCCGTCTTGCACGGCAGCTCGGGTGATCCAGTCGTCCCAATACACGCCGTCGTTCACGAGCAGTAGGCCGTGGGCGACCAGAGTCCAGAGCAAGAGCAGGGATATGGACGTGCCGCGTCGCATGAGCTCTCTCCGAGGTCCCGCCGCCCTCAGCTGCGCAGCGCGAGGGCCATCCGCTCGTAGGGGACGAGTCGCCGACGTGCCGTGGGATGAGCCAGATCGCGCAGCCAGTCGTTGGTGTCGGTGTCGGAGGTGACGTGGAAACCAAACTCGCCCAGCATGCTTTCGAGCTCGCTTGAATCGAGGGCCGAGCGCAAGGGCTCGCCGATCACGCTCATCGCAGCCGTGACGACGTGTCGCGCGTGGCGCCAGAGTGGCAGCGACTTGGACAGGTAGGTGAGAGCCACCTCAGTGCCGGGTGCGGAGCGTGCAGCGATGGCCGAAAGGGTGCCGCGGATGGCGGCCTCGTCGAGGTAGGGGACCACGCCTTCCCAGAGCCAAAAGGTGGGTGCGTGCGCATCCTGGCCGTGCCGAGCAAGCTCGCTTTCCAGCGAATCACGGTCGAAGTCGAGTGGCACGTAGGTGAGCGAGCCTGCAAGCAGATGGAGCCTTCCGGCGCGAGCGCGTTTCTGGGACTGGCTGTCCGGATGGTCGACCTCGAAGAAGCTGGCCTGGCTGGCTCCCTGCATACGGTAGGCACGGGTGTCGAGGCCTGCCCCGAGGATCACCACCTGCGTGATGCCCCGCGCAAACGCTGCGTCGAGCGCGTGATCGATGGCGCGGGCGCGCAGCGCCAGGTGGTCGACCATGTCGAAGCTCAGCCTGGAGAGTGTGCGCGGCAGCCAGGGCACGTGCGCGACGTTGCGTTCGAGCAGGCTGAGTGCGCGACGCACTGGCCGCGGTAAGAGCTGACGCGCAATCTGGTCGCCAGGATCGTGGATGGCGGCGTCGGTGGTGGAGGCCAAGGCGCGCGCGGAGGCCACGAACATCGCCGTGAAGCTGGGAAGCCCTTTGTGCATATGAGCGGCCGCACTCCGTGCTGGAGGCTGATGTGGCCGACCATAGCATGCGTTTCCCTCGGCCCGGGGTCGCCCGTCGCAAGGGTCGGTCGAGTGCCTGCTTGCCAGCTTCCGTGGTATGCCCGGCGCAGCCTGCGCCATGCTGAAGCGGTCGAAGAGCGGACCCGTCGTGTGCGGCCTCGTGCGAGGCGCGGTCGTGCTCTGTGCGCTGCTGGCGAGTCTCCTCGGCTCGCGTGCCGCAAGCGCGCAGGACAGCCCTCCCTACCTGCTCACCGAACCGGCGCAATACACCAACGTCGCAGACGCTTTCGGTGAGAACGATCCGCTGGACGTCAACGTCCATGTCGGCTTCAGCCGCAGCGCACGCAGCGGCATGCTGCAGCGCGAAGCTAGCGCCGCCAATGGCAGCACCAGCTGGGTCGACGTCGCACGCAGCAGGCAGGTCGTCACTTCGCTCGATCTGGCGCTCGACGTGGGCATCTACCGAGACCTGATGATCTACGGGCGGCTCCCGCTGGTCCTGAGCGACACCCGCGGGCTGCGTTTGCCTGCCGGCGCACGGACGGCCGTCAGCGATGCCTTGAACAACCCTCCGCCGGGCTCGACCAGCGCGCCGCTCTTCGGCACCGATCTGCCGCTCGACAGCAAGACGCGCTCCGGTGTGCCGGCTGTGGACTTCGGCATCGCGTGGGGAATCACCAACCAATATCGCATGCCGCATCTGCCGACCTGGATGCTGGCGCTCGAGGGGCGTTTCGGCATCGGCGCACTTCTGCATGCGTGCCGGCAGGATCAGACCTGCGATCCGGGCATCAGCCGCGGCACCACGCGCGTCAAGCTCGAATCGCGCTGGTCCTACCGCTATCGCTACCTCGAGCCCTACGCGGGCTTGTCCTACGCGATCGAGTGGGCCACCTACGGCCAGCGGCTCTTTACACCGGTGGGTAACTTGCCCGGCTACGTGGACGCGACGCCGCCCCACGTCGCCGAGGCTACCGTCGGCATGGAGCTCGTGCCCTGGGAAGCGCGTGGTCGCTTCCAGCGCTTCGCCATCGACCTGCGCGGCCGCGCGGCATTCGTCTCGGGCGGGCGCGATTTCACTCCGCTCTTCGACGCGCTCGGGGCTTCATCGAACGACTATCTCACCGCCATGAACAGCGATCAGGTACGGCCGTCCGGGACGGGGCGTGTCAACAACGTGCCGTTCACGGGCTTGACCAACGCGCAGGCTCACGCGCGCATCGGCTTCGAGGCAGCGATCGCCATGCAGGCCGCGCGCTACGTGCGCTTCCGCGTGGGCATCGGCGTCGCGTATCAGCAGGCGCATCTGCTCACGCAAGCCTCGCAATGCAACGCCAGCGTGCAGGCAAGTCCGGCCGACCCCCGCGCTTGTCCGGACGGGGCAGGCCTCTGGAACCCGCTCTCCCGCCCAGTGATCGACTTCCCCGGCCAGCGTTTCCTCTTGGACGGAGAGCTCAGCTTTGATCTCTTCGCTGCAGCGATGGGACAGTTTTGAAGTGCTGAGACGGGAATGTCAGCGTGGCGAACGTGCTGCAGCTCAGAGCAGCACCGAGACGCCGGCTAGCAACGACGGTGTGCCCAAGCGCAGCGTGATGCCGACGCTCTTGGCGACCATGAAGCGCGCGCCGAGCCAGAGCACCAGATCGACGCCGGTGTGCGAGCCTCCGTTGCAGACGTAGACACCGCTCACCGTCACGCAGCCGGTTGGCCCTCCGGACCACGAAACGGTGGAGTGATCGATGGCCAGGCCCAGCTCGGGGAAGAGCGAGACGACGTCGGTCAGGAAGAAGTTCCACTGCGCCGTGATCGGCACCCAGATGTCGTTGCCGCTACAGCCATACCCGTTCCAGCGACCGTAGTCGCAGTTGGTGTCGAAGTGGGCCCAGTCCAGGCCGAAGCTGATGGCGAGGTTGTTATTGATGGTCGTGACCGGCCCGTTCTGCATCAGCGGGATCGAGGCGCGCAGACCCAGGCCCACGCCGTCGCTGTTAGACCACCACCAGCGATTGGCCCACTGCCAGACCAGGTGCGGTTCGAGCTCGACGTTGTACTTGGGGTGGTCGCCGACGTTGCGAATCTGCGCTTGGGCTGGCGTGCTGGCGAGCATGCCGAGCACCGCGATGAGCACGACGCAGAGACCCCGCATCCTGCTCTGGCTTCGTGTCGTGCCGCTCATACCTTCCGTGCTCATGTTGCCCATCTTGCCTCTCCTGCTTTGCGAGCAGGGCTTGTCCTGCAGCTGGTATTGGTACGCACGAAACATGCCACGTCCACAGTGGTTTCCGAGTGCGTCCCGGTTGAAGAATTTACGCCTCGTCGCTGGCGTCTGCGCTCTTGCTGGCCTGAACCAGCGCGTAGAGTGCGTGTTTGCTCAGGCTGGTCGTGCTGGCGAGCGCACGCACCGTATCGCGCACCGAGGCGCCCGTGGCCAGCATGGCGGCGATCCGCGCGTCCAGGTCGTCGGCGCTCTCTGCGGCCTCATCTGGAGCGTCCGCGCTGCGTCCGGCGATCACCAGGGTGACCTCGCCGAGCACACCGTCGGCGAAGTGCTCGACCAGCGTCTGCGCGCTGCCGCGGGCCACCTCTTCGTGCACCTTGGTCAGCTCGCGGCAGACGGCAAGCTCGCGCTCGGCGCCGAGCAGCTCCGCAAGCTCCGCCAGGGTCGCGAGCAATCGCCGCGGCGATTCGAAGATCACCGTGGCCCCGCGGTCCCGAGCGATCTCGGCCAGGGCCGCTCGTCGATGTTTGCCGCTGCGTGGCAAAAACCCCAGGAAGCGAAACGCGTCGCAAGCGATGCCCGCGACGGTGACGGCTGCGGTCACCGCGCTCGGACCCGGGATAGCCTCGACCTGCACGCCTTGGGTCTGCGCTGCTCGCACCAGCTGCGCACCCGGATCGCTGATCAGCGGGGTGCCGGCATCCGTGACCAGCGCCAGGTGCTGACCCGCCGAAAGCTCTGCGAGCGCTCGCTCCACCTCGCGCGGGCTGGAATGCGCATGGAAGGCGCGCAAGGGCTTGGAGATGCCGTGGGCCTGGCAAAGCACGCGCGTGCGCCGGGTGTCCTCGGCCAGCACCAGGTCTGCCTCGCGCAGGGTGCGCAGCGCTCGCAGCGTGATGTCCTCGATGTTGCCGATCGGTGTAGCCACGATCGACAAGCGGCCGCCGCGGCCGCCATTAGCTGCATCCGCGCGAGTCACGCTTCGAATGCGCCTTCGCCGAGGCTCTCGTCGAGATAGGTCTTGAGCTTCATCTGCAGGCGTTTTTCGAGCTGCCGCACGCGCTCGCGGCTGACGCCGAACTCTTCGCCGAGCTGCTGCAGTGTGCGTGGTTCATCGCTCAGCATGCGCTGGTGGAAGATCTGGGCTTCCTTGTCTTTGAGTGTCTTGCCAAAGGCTTCCAGCTGGTCGTGGACGAGCGAGGTCATCTGCGCGTCGGCGAGCACGTTGTCGGCGCCGTCCAGCTTGCCGGGCAGGAAGTCGATGCGGCTCTGGCCGCCGCCGTCGTTGGCATGCACCGGTGCGTCGAGCGACATGTCGCCGGAAGCCAGGCGTCGATCCATCTGCACCACTTCTTCGGTCTCGACGTGCAGGCGCTCGGCGATCGCTTCGGGTGTGGGATCGATGCCCAGGGCAGAGAGGCGGGCCTTCTCCTTGCGTAGATTGAAGAAGAGCTTGCGCTGCGCCTGGGTCGTACCGACCTTCACCAGGCGCGCGTTGTTGAGAATGAAGCGCAGGATATAAGCGCGGATCCACCAGGCCGCGTAGGTCGAGAGCTTGACGCCCTTGTAGGGGTCGTACTTCTTGACCGCCTGCATCAAGCCGATGCTGCCTTCTTGGATCAGGTCGTTGATGTTCTTGTGCGCGCGCCGGTAATCGTAGGCGATCTTCACGACCAGGCGCAGGTTGGCGGTGACCAGGCGCGCCGCGGCGTCGACGTCGCCGGTCTCGAAGTAGAGCGTAGCGGCTTCGTGCTCCTCGGCGGGCGTCAGTAGCTTGTAACGCTGCACATCGCGCATGTAGGCCTGCAGCGGATCGTAGCGGGCCAATGGGGCGCTGCGGCCGAGCTGGATGCTGCTGCCCGTGCTGCGAACGGGGATGGCCCGCGCGACCTCGTCCTCGTCGACGACCTCCGCTTCCACCGCGTCCGCGTCGACCTGGAAGTCGCGATCGAGGTCTTCGTCGTCACGGCTGGCGCGGGCGCGCTGGTCATCATGCGCAGCCTCGGCATCGTGGTCACCGTGGTCGTCGCTCTCACCGTGGTCAACGTGCGCGCCGTGCGCGTCGTGCTCATCGCGGTCGTCGTGCTCGGGAGCTCGGCTCGCGGGCGCGCGTGGTTTCTTGGGCTGTGGGATGCGGCGCGCCATGGTCGGTCGAACGTATGGGGATGGTAAGCACCGTGGCAACCCCCGGCAATCGCCGATGCCGAAGGCTCACCGCGCCACGCGGCCACGGCGCCACGGGCTTGGGCCGGCAAAGCTAGCACGAAGTGCCCGCTTCGGCCGTGCTGCCCACACACCCTGTCAAAGCGCGTTCAGAGGCACAAGCGCGCCGGCCGGAGCACGGCGATCAGCTCGTCATCTTCCTGAAAGAGCGCGAGCTCGATTCCCACCTGCCCGTCGCCGAGGTGACGTGACCAGACGTGCGTGGGCTCGATGTCTGCGAGGCTCTTGGCGTTCGTCGGTGGTCGCCACGAGGTGCCGATGTATTCGGGTTCGCGCAGCATGGCTTCGAGGCCGTCGTCATCGACCAGCGCGCTCAGCGTCGTGCACTGCAAGTGTGGCAGCGTGTTGAGCGCGCGCAGCGGATCGCTCTTCGCGTTCACCGTCAGGTCTGCCGCGTAGCGCGTGTCCTTGGCCAGCAGCTCCGCCGGCGAGCAGGACATCGCCACGTCCAGA
>JADGRG010000218.1 GCA_017881145.1 Sandaracinaceae bacterium
GCGGGGGCCTGGGCTACACCGACCGCTTCATGGGCTTCGATATCTCGCTGCAGCAGCAGGTCTACGGCGGCAGTGATACCCGCGTCATGGGTGCTCTGCGCTACTACGTTCATTGACGTACGCACGCACGCACGCACGCACGCACGCTCGCGACACTAGTGACGCTTGATGTCATCGCTTGGAACTTCCGTCGCGCGCTGACCTCCAATACCTAGGTCAGACTTGGCGATCGATGACGAAGCAGCGCTGCTCCTGCCACGCCTACGCAGGCGAGACGAAGCCGCGTTCGACCTGCTGGTGCGCACACACCAGGCCGCGGTCTATCGCTTGCTTTTGCGCATGCTCGCCGACCCGGCGGAGGCCGAGGACGTCGCCCAGGACGTGTTCGTGACGGTTTTCATGGCGATCGATGGATTTCGGGGCGAGAGCAAGCTCTCGACGTGGATCCATCGCATCGCGGTGAACCAGGCGCGCAATCGCTTGAAGTATCATGGGCGTCGCAAGCGCGGCAGCGAGCGCCAGGTCGACGACGGCACCGTGGAAGCGAGCGCAGCCCCCGAGACGGGCTCACGCCTGCCGCGACCCGACCAAGCCCTGGAAGGTTTGCAGGCCGAGGCCAACATCCAGGCCGCGCTCGGCGGGCTCGACGAAGAACAGCGCGCGCTGATCGTGCTGCGCGACCTCGAGCACATGTCCTACGAAGACATTCAGGAAGTGACCGGCCTGCCGAGCGGCACGGTCAAGAGCCGGCTGCATCGCGCACGCATGGCGCTGCATGAAAACTACCGCAAGCTCTCGGAGGGCAAAGCGTGACCGCAGACCAAGCCAGAGAGCTTTTCAGCGCAGCCTACGAGGCCGAGCTCGATGCCGCCGAGCAAGCGGCCTTCGACGCCGCGCTCGCAGCTGACGCCGCGCTCTCGGCACACTACGCCGCCTTCGTCGAAACTCTCGACACCGCCAAGCGCGCGCTCTCGGGTCCGCCGGCCCCTGTCGATCTGCTCGCAGGCGTGCAGAAGCGAGTGCGTGCGCGCAGTCGCGGTCGCTACTACGGCGACAAGTTCTCCACGCGCCTCTGGGTAGGCCTGCTCAGCCCGCTCTCGCTTGCGATCGTGATGCTGCTGCTGGCTGCGTTGGCGTGGCTGGTGTTCAGCTACGCGCAGAGCGTCCCAACTCCAAAGTAGTGACATACTCTGCTGATGCGGGTTTGGGCGACGCTCCTGTCTTCGATGCTTTGGCTCTTCGGCTGCAGCATCGTGCCACAGCCACCAGCGCGGGATGCAGGCGCGGGCAGCGTCCACGCGGACAGCGGCAAGCCATCGGCGACCGACCGCGATCACGATGGGGTGTGCGACGACACCGAACGCACGCTCGGCTCGAACCTCGACGACCCGGATAGCGACCACGACGGCTTCCCGGACTTCGTCGAGGCGGTCAACGGTTTCAGCCTCACCGATCCACAGAGTCCCGCCCTCGATCAGGTCGCGTATCTGCCAGCCATGCAAGGCGCCAGCACCGACTTCGACCTGCGCGCCACGGTCGATGGCGCGGGCGACGGCGCGACCGGTGACTTCGCGGCCTACACCACGGTCGACAGCCACAAACGCACGGCCAGCGACTTCTTCACCACCGATTCGGCCGTGGCCGCGGAGCCGCCCGACAACGTGCGCGGTATCGAGACCACCTCCGCGCGCTTCGATTCAGTGCTGGGTCACACGCGCCTCAGCTTCCGGCTGCGCTTCGAATACAAGCTGGACGCAACCTACAAATGCGCCCAAGGCTACGGCTTCGCCTACGCAGTCAAGACCGACACCGGCAAGCAGACCGGGTCGCGCGATTACATGCTGGTGGTCACCAAAGCCGACAGCGCCGCGCTCGACATAGCGAGCTACTGCTTGCCAGCGGGTTGTATTTGAAGCGACGCGTCTGTGCCGAGAGCCGCAGGCCGCTCGGCGGGTGTGCAAGACCGCATTAACGACGATGCGCGAGCTCTCCGCATGGAGAGACTCGCGCATGTGGCACTTGCAGAAGTCGGCTCGGGTTCAGCGAGCAGAGCGTTCTATTCGCCCAGCGAGATCTGGCGCGCGCGCTTGCGACGGCGACGAGCTGCTTCGGCTTCCTTCTTGCGACGCTTGATGGACGGCTTCATGTAGTGACGCCGACGCTTCAGCTCACGCAGGATGCCTTCGTTGGCCATCTTGCGCTTGAGGTGCTTGATCGCTCGGTCCAGGCCGCGGTCACCGACCACGACTTCGACTGGCTTGCACTGTACGGTCTCTCCAACCATCGCGAGTCCTTCCGAATCCCCGAGTCAAACGGGGCCGCAACCCTACACCAAGTCGGCGCGCGCGCAAGTCCCCCGCACCACGAGACCAGGGCTATCGAGTTCTCGATTGTCGGGTGGTGCTGAGCGTGGCGCCGTCGGGGCGGGGGCTGCTGTGCTCGGCCCGCGCGGGTCCTCCCGGACTCGGCCGCCGGCCTGGGTGGTCTGACGGCGCAGCAAGAACGCAGCCGACGGCAGCGAGGAGGGAGACGTGGCGATGCCGGCGTCCTCAAACACAGGACCCCCCACGCGGGCCTGCGCGCAGCAGCCCCCGCCCCGACGGCTTGCGTGCCGATGCAACGCAACGTGGTCACGCGTTGCTGCTACGCGATGGCGCCAACGAGCAACCTGACCAGGTAGTTGCGATCCCAACCTGCTCGCTTGCGTGCCGTCGCAACACCGACCTTGCGCGTCTTGTCCTGCTTGATGATGTTGATCGCAAAGTGTCGCAGCGTGGTCATGTTCTGCGCCGTGTTCTTGGCTCGATGACGCAAGTGGTCTTCGTGAAACGCCACATCCAGCACCCAGTGCAGCCCGGTCTCGATCGACCAATGCCCGCGGATGAAGCGCGCCACGTCGGTCACGTTGGGCATGCTGCCACTGCCGATGTAGAACGCGGTTTCTATCGAGGTTTTCTGCGTGGCCTGTCCGGTGCGCTCGCGTTCGACTTTCACCACGAACGACAACCCAGGCCAACGCTCTGCGGTGCTGAGCCAACGCAGGTCTCGGCACAGCGTCACAGTGCGGCGCTCGACGCGCCCATGACCTTTGTCGTTCTCAGTGACGGTTTCGCAGGGCAATCCCGCGTCATCGAGCGCACAGCGCTCCTGCTGCTGGGTCTGCACAAAGGTCGTGGCGATGTCTTGGCGAAGCGTAGGTTGGTTGTCTTTGACCGCAAGCAGATAGTGCGCGCCACCGTCCGTGATCACCTGCGCGATATCCGTCTGGCATCCCATCGTGTCCATCGTCAGCGTCGCACCGCGCAAGTCCAGCGTGCGCAGCAGCTCTGGAATCGCAGTGATTTCGTTCGACTTGACCTCGGTCTTGTGCGCTCCAAGCACCAAGCCCCGCTCGCCCAACCATGCGCTGACCGTGTGAATCGCCGGCTGCTGCGCTTGCGCGTCAAAGCTGCCACGACTGGTCTTGCCATCCACTGCGATGTGCCGTGGCTCTTGTTTGAGCTGCGCCGCCAACAGCTGCGCCCAGGCCGACAGCACCCGACCGAAGGCTGAGGGGTCCAGCGAGGCAAACACCGCCAGAAACACGTCTTGGCTGGGTGGGCCGTGCGGCAACTCCAGCATCCCGCACAACCACGGCGCGTTGGCTTCACCCCACAGCTGCATGGCCTCGGCATCGTCGCTGCCGCACACCATCGCCATCAGCGCAATTACCACCACCGACTTCAGCGGGTATCGAACCCCTTGCCGCCGCCTGGGATCGGGCAGCCTCGCCAGCATGGTCTCGAAGAAAGCCAGCGCCTGTTGCTCGTTTTCTCGTTCAATCTGTTGGACTTGCGTGACCCGGGCCATCCTCGCCGCCTCTCGCAGCCGAGCACGCGCCCGGCCACAGGCTTCAGATCACCAATCGCGATCACCGTCCAGCCCCTTCACCCCGAAATCAGAACTCGATCGCCCTGACCACGAGACTTTTCGATCTCTTCCCGTGCGGCCCTGACAGGCGGTAGCACCCGCCCCGGCTCCGCCGTCGTCGCGGCGCCGCACGTTCAAGTGCCCGCGAAGACGGGTGTTTCGCCATGTCATCGGGTAGCGCCGGGCTGCCGTTGGAGGCGCCGCTCTCCATGGCGGGCTGCGGACTCCCGCCTTTTGGATGGCCGGTTGGGTCCCCGAGCCGTCCGGCTGCGGTGAGAGCCGCTCTTCGCCGTTGCTGGAGGCGCGGGCC
>JADGRG010000219.1 GCA_017881145.1 Sandaracinaceae bacterium
ATGCACTTCGTCGCCGGCATGGAAGGGCCGATCCGCCGGACGATAGTTGGAACCGACGGCCATCATGTCGACACTGCTGGTTATGGCCATGAGCTCGATCACGTTATCGGCCACGCGAGCCAGATCGAATGCCTGGGCCGAGCCGCTCAGCAGCCACGCGGCGTGAGGCTTCGGCCGTCCGTACATGTGCCGGATGTAGGGGATGTACCACTGAGTTGCGAGATCTTGGGCAGCCACGATCACCACATCCTGCTTCGCAATCGCGCTCTCATCGATGTCGGCCGAGAGCACCCAGGCACTCTCCATCACGCCCCGAAAACGCCGCCCGAGCGCATCGAGCTCAGAACGCTCTGCAGCCTGGAATCCATGTAAGTAGAGCAAAACGAAGCAGCTGATGGCGGCAAGCACACGCCCCAGCCAGCTCGAGGTCAGCATTCGCGTTGCCGCCGCCCAAAGCAACGCCGCGATGAGCGCGTCGAATCCGACGCTGGCCGCGACCGTGAGCCGGGCGGACGGCATCGACCCAGCTACAGGAACCAGTGACAAGAGCCCGCCGACCAGCAGCCAGCGCAGAGCGCGCAGCGTGCCGCTTGGGGCGAGCCTGGCGAGCGCACGGCAGATGACGAGCACCAGCACGAGCGTGACCAGCCCAATGCCGATGTGGACCGCGTGCCAGTCAGGCAGCGCGCGCCACTGGGTCGGCGAGAAGAGCTGAAGGCGCAGAATCGCCGTGCGCCAGGGCGTACCGCCCGTGTACCAGTCCGCGACGACTCCGATGGTCAGGTCGGCCACCATCACCGGGACACGCCATGCCACAGCGCCGAGAAAAGCCCAGGGCGCCCCCGTGGGACTGATGTAGAAGCCCGAGCCCTCCGCGCCGTAACCGAGCGCCTGGCGTACCACCATGTACGTGAGCGAGAGCAGCGCGAAAGGCCAGAGCACAAACACGCGACGACGCCAGGGTTCTTGCGTCTGGAAGATCTCGAACGCTAACAAGTAAGCCAGCACCGAAAACGCGTATTCGCCTCCCAAGAGCGACAACGCTGCGAAGAGTATCGAGCGCAGCCTGGCACAAGGGGCTGCGCCGGTGCGAAAGACGATGTGATCGCGCAAGGCGAAGAAGCCGAGTGCCGTCGAGACCAGGGTGCTGCGATTCGCGAGCCACCCGAGAGGCAGGCTGTGGCACTCCTCGAGCGCGAAGAAGAAGAGCGCGAGCGCAGCCATCGGCTGCGGAAGTACCTCGATGAGGACGAGCCCGGCGGCGAGCACGCAGAGCGACCACCACACAAACGAGTGAATGTGGAAGTAGCGAGCCTCCAGGCCGAACGCGGAAAAATCGAAGGCGATCAGCGCCGAGCTGAGCGGACGGAGCATAGAGAGATGAACGCGCGGGTCGCTCCACCAGGGAAAGTGGCCGCTCTGCATCAGCACGCGGTTCTCGGCGGCCGTGCCGTTGCTGAAGTTGAACATGTCGAAACGGCCGCGCGCGAGCGGATAGGCCCCGACCTGCATCGCGTGGTGGTCGAAGTCGTCGGCGAAGAAGCCCGAGTCGAGCAGCGGCCAGCGCAGAGCCACGCCCATCCCGAGCGCGCAGATCAGCGCCACAGGAAAGCCGACACGACGCAAGAGCGGGCCCGCAGCACCTAGCAAGAGTGTTCGAGACTCCCGACCCGCGGAAGAAGCGGGACTCCGAGGTGGTAGCACAGAGCGAGGTCGACCGGGCTGGGCAGGTAGATGCCCACTTACTGAGTCTGGCCGCTTTGAGGTAGGCTGCCGCCACATGTCGCGCGCGCTCACCCTCACCGGCGTATTCCTGGTTGCGATGTCGACGTTGATGCTGGAGGTGCTGCTCACGCGCATCACCAGCGTGAGCGCTTGGTATCACCTAGCCTTCTTCGTGATCTCGCTAGGCATGCTCGGCATGACTGCGGGGGCAGTGCTGGTGTTTGTCGTGCCATCGCTCTTCGAGCGCGATGTGATCCCGCTGCGCCTCACTCAATCGGCGCTCGGCTTCGCACTCTCCACGCCGGTGTGCGTGGGCCTGACGCTGGCGCTGCCGCTCACGCCGGTGACCGACCTGATGAGCTTCTTGGCGCTCCTCGGGGCGGGTGGAACGCTCGCGCTTCCCTTCATTCTCGCAGGCACGACCCTCACCCTCGCACTGACACGCGCCGGCCTGCCACCCAGCACGGCCTACGGGGTGGACCTTACCGGCGCCGCCGTCGGCTGCGTCGCGATCATCCCCTTGTTGAATGTCGTGGACGCTCCGAGCGCCGCCCTGTGCGCAAGCGTGGTCGCCGCGCTCGGCGCTGCAGCGTTTGCTACCGCGGCGCGCCGTCCACTGCGCTCCACGCTCGTCTGCGCCCTAGTGCTCACGCTCATGGCTGCGCTCAACGCATCCAGCGCCTTGCCGCCACTACGTCCTGCCTGGGTGAAGGGCGTTCGCGAGATACCCGAGTGGTTCGCCTACCTCGGATGGAACACCTATTCGCGCGTCACCGTGGACTGGTCGACGGTGAAGGAGCCCATGCTCTGGGCCGCTGGCCGCAACATACCGCCCGAAGTCCTGGCGCCGATTGAGCAGCGGGGCATGCGCATCGATGGTGCTGCCGGGACCGTCATGGGCAAGCTCGGCGCGTCCGCGGCCAATCACGCCTACCTCGACTGGGACATCACGGCCTTCGCACATCACTTGAGGCCGCACGGCGCTGCAGCCGTGATCGGCGTGGGCGGTGGCCGCGACGTGCTGGAGGCCGCGCGCGTCGGGCACTCTCCCGTCATCGGCGTGGAGATCAACGACCTGATCGTGCGCCTGCACCAGACGACCATGGCGGAGTTCTCCGGCATCACGAAGCTGCCGGGCGTATCGCTCGTGACCGACGAGGCGCGCTCCTTCATGGCACGCGACACGCACCGCTACTCCGTGCTGACCATGTCGCTCATCGACACCTGGGCGTCAACCGGCGCGGGCGCATACAGTCTTTCCGAGAACGGACTCTACACGCGCGAAGCCTGGCGCATCTTCATCGACCACCTCGCGCCTGACGGCATCTTCACGGTGTCGCGCTGGTACCTGGTCAACTCACCTGGCGAGACGGCGCGCATCATCGCGCTGGCGATGGAGACACTCTGGGACAGCGGTGTGCCAAACCCGCTAGCGCACTTGGTCGTGGTGCAGAACAACCAGGTTGCGACGCTCTTGGTGGCGAAACAGCCGTTCTCGCCAGCCGACATCGATCTGGTCCAGAGCGAAGCCGTCCGAATGGGCTTCAACATGATCCTCACGCCACGCAAAGTGCCGGCGCACCCCGTGCTTCGTCAGCTGGTGGAGCAACGCACGCGCGCGGCGATGTGGCACTGGGCAGAGAACCAGAAGCTCGACATCACCCCCCCGACCGATGAGCGGCCCTTCTTCTTCTCGATGCTCAAGCCGAGCACGTGGTTCACCGATCGGGCCAGCGTCGACCAGATGGACCTGAGCTTTCTTGGCAACTTGCAGGCGACGCAGACGCTCGTCTACGCCACCATCGTCAGCGTCTTCCTGACGATTCTCACCGTGGCCTTTCCTATGGGGCTGCGCCGCGACGCGCTGCCGCCTTTGGCGCGTGCCGACATCGTCGCTGCATCGAGCTACTTTGCGCTGATTGGGCTCGGCTTCATGTATGTCGAGATGGGGCTGCTCTCGCGCCTGAACGTGTTCCTTGGGAGGCCAACCCTCGCGCTAGCAGTCCTGCTCGCGGGCATCATTCTCTTCACGGGGATCGGCTCACTGCTCTCGGATCGCATCTCGTTTGCGCAAGCCAAGCTAGCCACGCTCTACCCGCTCCTGCCTGCGGCCCTGATCCTGATCGCCACAGCGATCTTGCCCTGGCTCATGCACACTTTCGAAGGCGCCGACACCGCCACGCGCATCGCCGTGAGCCTCGGCCTCTTGGCACCGACCGCGCTGGCGCTGGGTTTGGGCTTCCCGCTCGGCTTGCGACTGGTCGAACGGATGGAGGCGAAGATTGCTCCACAGACTGGCGGCGGCAGCGCGCTCGGTCCGTGGCTCTGGGGCATCAACGGTGCTTGTGGCGTGTGCGCGAGCGGGCTAGCGCTCGGAACCTCGATGGTCTTTGGCATCAAGGTCACGCTAACGATCGGCGCTGCGTGCTATCTGCTCCTGCCCTTGGCTGCCGCTCGGCTCTACCGCTCCGGCAGCTAGCGCGCTGACCAAGCTCGCGTGGTCGACGCGCGACGGATCCATGCGCTGCTCGACATGCGCGGCCCTACGCGCATCTGAGGTTCAGCCGCCGTCAGCGGCAGGATGCGCAGCGCGCTTCTGCGCAAGCAAGCGTGCGCCTTGCTCGGCCAGCGCAATCACCATCTGCCCCATCTTCGGATGCTCGGGCACGAGGTCGACAGGCAGTTGGTGTTCGAGCAATGCCTCGCTCGTGACTGGACCAACAGAAACCACCAGCACGCGTTCGCGTAGCGCCTTGCGCAATGCGTCCTGCCGTCCCATGTGGGCTGCGACCTTAAACAAGTGATCGCTCTGCCGCGCACTGCTGAAGAGCACCGCGTCGGCACCACCCGCGCACATGCGCTCGATCGCATCCTGCAAGGGCGCGAGGTCGTCCGGCAGCGCCCACCCGTAGACCGGCACCGTGTGGACGCGCGCGCCGCGTTCGCTCAGCGCTTGGCAGAGCCCCGCGCTCGGACGTCCGTACTCCTGCACGAACACATCCTGGCCGGACACCGCGACATCCTGGTCGAAGATCGGCACGAGCTCGTGCCACGTGTTCGGCTCCGCCGCGACGGCGAATGGCCGCAGGCCGAGACTCTTCACCGCCGCCACTGCCTTGCTGCCTCGACACACGAGCTTCGTCTGACCGAGCGCCGTCACCACCTGCTCTCGCGACCACCGCGTGCAGAGCGCATCCACCAGCAAGCGCGTGCCGACACCCGTCAAGAGCACAAGCACGGCACAACCCGAGCCCAGGAGCGTCTCGCCAAACGCAAGCGCTTCGCGCTGATCATGAAGCGCAACCTCGCGCATCGACGGAGCCGCAATGGGCTCGCAGCCGTGCCGACTCAGCAGTCGCAGCATCTCCACCGATTGTCGGCTCTCCAAGCTTATGACGCGCAACTTTGCATCTCCAGACACGCAGACAGCGTAGCACCACCGCCGGTTCTGGTGGGCGCGAGCCCACGCTAAACAGGAACGCATGGAGCGCGAGACACGAGCCAGACGCCGCGTGTTCGGGTCGCGCTTGCGCGACCCGGAAGGGTTGGCAGGAGCGGGCGGAGCCTACATTTTGTAGGTGAGCACGCACCGCGGAAAGCGGCGGCGGATCGCCCGGTTGGGGTCGGGGCCCCAACCCCGACGGATGGTGGATCGCGGTCCAGGCGTCGCTGTTTAGCACGGCTGGCGGTGCGAGCAGAGATGGTCTACCCGCGCACGCCTCGGGCTGCAAGCGACCAAGCCCACTCAGGTGCCCGAGTGGCACACGAAAAGCGAGTGCGCATCATCCTGCGCGTACCGAGCGGCGCTCGGGGAAGCAGGCCTCTGGCGTCGCACAAGGTTTTCCGCTGGCCGTACCAGTGGGATATGACTCATCCTTTCGCTGCGATGAACGCTTCGCCTCAAAGCATTGCCAGTACGCCCACCTCAATGCTGCAGCGCCTGGCGTTTCCGTTGGCTTGGCTCTCTGTGTTTCTAGGACACTTGACGCTGGCGGCCTACTTCGAGCCACCGGGCACGCTCCTTGGCAGGCAGCCGGTTTCGGGCTGCGACTACGACACTCACATCCAGCAAGCGTGGCGCGTGGTCGAAGGCCTCAAGCATTGGGGACACTCTTGGGTGTACGACGTGCACCTGCTCGCGGGTCACCCGAACGGCGTGATCTTCGACGCCGACAACAAGGGCTGGGAGTTTCTCACCTTCGCGTTGGTGAGCCTGGGCATGCGACAGGCACTCGCCTTCAACACCTTCGTGATCCTCGCACACCTGCTCGTGGTGCCGGTTGTGTACGCATCAGCGCGCCTCTTCAACCTCGCCCGCGGCTCGGCGCTGCTCGCAGCAGCCATGGCGTCAGCGCTCTGGTTCTTCGACTCGCACGTTCACTGGATCTGGTGGGTCGGCACGCTGGCGTTTGCGTTCGCTTCTTATTTCTTCCTGCTGCCGCTCTCGCTCTTCCATCGCTTCTGCGAGAAGCGCAGTGCGTGGCATGCGCTTGCCTGCGCGGTCTGCCTTAGCGTCGCGCATCTGATCCATCCATACACGTTCTTCCTCCTCGCAACGCCGATGGCGGTCCTCTACCTGCAAGCATTTCGCACTTGCAGCGCGCGCGACCACGCGTGCGTGGCCGGCGTCGCCCTCTTCACCTTGGCGGTGAACGCGCCATGGCTTCTCGCTTCGCTGCGCCAGTGGCACTACATTCTCGACTCGGGCTACATCGGCCAGGGCCGTGCAAGTCAACTTGCCGCCGACTTCTTTGGCCTGGTGGTCGACATCTCCACGACGGGCACCACACCGAACCGCACCACCCTGCGCTTCGCATGCTTCGGCGCAGCACTGCTTACGCTGCACCGCTACGCCAAGTCGCGTGACGGGCGCTTTGCTCCGCTAGCTCTCGGGCTCGGCGCCATGCTGCTCGTGGCCTACCTCGGTGGCTACTCGAAGGTCGCAGCGCAAATACAACCCTACCGACTCATGGATGGCGCAATCTTCCTAGCCGTTGTGCCAGCAGCCGATGCCGCTTCCTGGTTGCGCGAAAGATCGGCATGGGGTGCTGCCCCGTCTGCACTTGCACGCGCGGTCTTCTTGATCGCCGGATTGCTCTTGCTCAAGCAAGTCGGCAACGAAGTGGCCGGCTACTTTCCCGACCTACTGCCGCAGATCCCGAGCGCATTCGACGGCACGCCATCGCCTGTCTCTGCTACCGGTTACGCCCCCTCCCTGAACCTGCGCCAGGCCCCCAACCATCCGCTCTTCTGGGAGTTGCCCAAGTGGGTCGAGGCCCACGCCACGACGGGTGGTCGCTTCTTGATCCAAAACGGCGCGCTGGGCGAACAGCTCGCGTGGAAGACTCACGCCGAGATCATGGGAGGCTTCGTGCTGCGCAATCTGGAGCACGCGCGAGCGAACCTCGCTCGTCGCCGTCTGGAAGGGCCTCTCACCCACGAGCAAGTGCGCGCCTACCTGGAGGCCTACGCGATCGAATGGGTCGTGCTGAGCTACCGAGATCCCTGGTTCGAGAGCATGCCGGAGCTTTTCGAGTGGAACGCCACCGTCGCGGGAGCGATCGTGCTGCGCACGAAAGTTCCCATCTCGCGCCTCGAGCAAGGCACAGGCACGGTCTTCGCGAGCACCAACCGCATCGCCGTGATGGACAGCAACCCGCGGCAAGACGTCGTGCTGCGCTACCACTTTCACGAAATGCTCGAGTGCGGTCCGAATTGCGAGTTGGCGCCCTACCCGAACCCCGTCGGCGGCGTGCCCTTCATCCGTGTGCCAGCCCCTCACCCAGCCAGCTTTGCCATCCGCAACACCTACGAGATCCACCCGCATCGTTAGCCAAGCTCCAAGCTTGCGAGCTGCGCGTCGCCGTGCGAGCGTCAAACACAGCGTGATCGCCGCGTTCAGGATTTTGGCCGACGTCCTCGGCTACCGGCTGCGCCGACTCGAAATGGCGAACCTCGGGGGTGCGCTATCCATCCTGGTCGTTCTGCACGCCACGCTGCCGGACATCGCCGTGCGCACTGCGTTTGCGCTCTTGCTCAATGTCCTCGTCTATCTGAACAACGACTACCTCGATGCAGCCTTCGACGTGCGCGCCAAGAGCCGGAATCAGGCCCAGGCCAGATTTCTGCTCGACCACGCCGCAACCGCGCGCACGTTACAGTGGCTGCTCGCCCTCTCACTGGTCGCCATCGCGTGCTGGCATGACGTCGGCCTCTTGCTCTCCTTCGTATTGGGCGCCGGGACATGCATCGCCTATTCGGCCGGGCTCAAGCGAAAACCCTACCTCGACGTCGCCGCGATGATGGTCTGGGGCTTTGCGATGCCCGCAGCCGGCTTCACGGTCACGCGTGTGGTGGGCTACTGCCTGGCAGGCCAA
>JADGRG010000220.1 GCA_017881145.1 Sandaracinaceae bacterium
CGGTGCGGCCCTTCAACACCTACGGACCACGGCAATCGGCACGCGCGGTGATTCCCACGGTGCTCTCGCAAGCTCTCTCCGGCGCCGCCGAGATCCGCCTCGGCAGCCTGACGCCGCAGCGCGACCTGACCTTCGTCGAAGACACCGCGCAGGCTTTCGTGGCTTGCCTCGAGACGCCAGGCATCGAGGGCGAGGTGATCCACTTCGGGCAGGGTCAGGCGATCACCATCGGCGAGCTGGCGCAGCGCTGCCTGCGTGCGGCTGGTAGCAACGCGCGCATCGTCACCGAAGCTGCGCGCGAGCGCCCCGAGAAGAGCGAGGTCGGCCTCCTGCTCTGCGGGGCGAGCAAGGCCCAGCGCCTGGTCGGCTGGACGCCCAAAGTCTCGCTCGATGCGGGCCTGGCACGCGCGGCCGAGTACGTGAAGAGCCATCTCGTCGACTACAAGCTGGAGCGCTACGCTCTCTGAGCCGGAAGCGGTCCCCCCCATGACGAAGCTCGCACTCGATCGCATCGTGGCCGCCGTTCAAGCTGCCCTGCCCGCGAAGACCACCCGTGCTGCATTGCACGAGCCACATTTCGGCGGCAACGAATGGTTGTACGTCAAGCAGTGCATCGACGAAGGCTGGGTGTCGTCGGTCGGCGCCTTCGTCGATCGCTTCGAGCGCGACATGGCGGCCTACACCGGCGCGCGCCGTGCCATCGCCGTGGTCAACGGCACAGCAGCGCTGCACCTGAGCTTGGTGTTGCACGGCGTGCGCGCAGGTGACGAAGTGCTGCTGCCCACGCTGACCTTCGTGGCCACGGCCAATGCCGTCGCTCAGCAGCAGGCGGTCCCGCACTTCTGCGATGTCGATCCAAGCACGCTCGGGCTCGACCCGAAGAAGCTCGATGCTTGGCTGCAAGAGATTGTGGTGCGCAAGGACGGGCGCTGCGTGAACCGGCTGACCGGGCGCAGCATCGCAGCCGTGATCGCCGTGCACATCTTCGGACATCCGGCCGAGGTGGCGAGCGTGCGTGAGGTCTGCGACCGCTTCGGCTTGCCGTTGATCGAGGACGCCGCGGAATCGCTCGGAGCGTATCGCGACGGTCGCCACACCGGCACGCTCGGGCATTGCGGAACACTCAGCTTCAACGGCAACAAGATCCTGACCACCGGCGGCGGCGGCATGCTCCTGACCAACGACGAAGCCTTGGCAGATCGCGGCAAGCACCTCTCCACCACCGCCAAAGTGCCGCACGCCTGGGCCTTCGATCACGACCAGGTCGGCTACAACTATCGCTTGCCGAACATCAATGCCGCCCTCGGCTGCGCCCAACTCGAAGAGCTCGACACCTTCCTCGCTCGCAAGCGCCTGCTGGCAGAACGCTATGCGGAAGCCCTCTCGGGCATCCCGGGCATCGAGCTGCTGCGCGAGCCAGCGAGCTGCCGGTCGAATCACTGGCTGAACACGCTGATGCTCGCCGCAGAGCATGCCGCAGAGCGCGATCAGCTGCTGGGCGCACTGCATGCGGCAGGCCTGGCGGCGCGTCCGGCCTGGAACCTGATGCACACTCTGCCGATGTACCGCGATTGCCCGCGCATGGAGCTCGGCGTAGCCGAGGATTGCGCGCGCCGGCTCATCAACCTGCCGAGCGGTGTCGCACTCTGCCCGCCTGCGCCGCAGAAGGGAGTCTCGTGATCCACTGGCGCAAGACTCTGGTGAGCGAAACCGCGACCATCCGGCAAGCGATGGCGGTCATCGACGGCGGTGGCGCGCAGATCGGGCTGGTGGTCGACAAGAACGACCGCCTGCTCGGCACGGTGACCGACGGCGATATCCGTCGCGCCATCCTGCGTTCTGGCTCGCTCGAAGATCCAGTGGCCGGCGTGATGAAGACCGAGCCGGTGACTGCCCGCCTCGGCAGCTCGCGCGAGGATGCACTGGCGCTGATGCAGGCACGTGCGGTTCGACAGCTCGCCATCTTGGACAGCGAAGGACGCGTCGTGGGCCTGCAGCTCATGGACGAAGTGCTCGCCGTCGCACCCCGCGACAACTGGGTGGTGCTGCAGGCCGGCGGCATGGGCACGCGCCTACGACCGCTGACCAGCGACGTACCGAAGCCGATGCTACGCGTCGGCAAGCGCCCGATCCTCGAGACCATCCTGCTCTCGTATCGCGCAGCCGGTTTTCACCGCTTCTTCATGTCGGTGAACTACAAGCGTGAGCACATCAAAGAGCACTTCGGCGACGGCAGCGCTTTCGGCGTGGAGGTCAACTACCTCGAAGAAGAAGAGCAGCTCGGCACGGCCGGGGCGCTCGGCCTCTTGCCGGAGGCGCCGACCGCACCCGTGATCGTGATGAACGCCGACCTGCTCACCAACCTGAACTTTGCTCAGCTTTTGGACTTCCATCTGGCCAGCGGCGCCGAGGCCACCGTCTGCGTCCGCGAATACGACGTGCAGATCCCCTTTGGCGTGGTCGAGATCGAGGGCGCAAAGCTCTTGCGCATCCGCGAAAAGCCAGTGCACACCTTCTTCGTCAACGCTGGCGTCTACGTGCTCAATCCAAGCGCAGTGAGCCTGGTTGCACGAGGTACCCACATGGACATGCCGAGCCTCTTGCAGCGCCTGATCGACGACGGGCGACCGCCGGCCGTGTTTCCGATCCGCGAGTACTGGTTGGACATCGGGCGCGTCGACGACTTCGTCAAAGCAAACCTCGAGTACGAAGACGTCTTCGAGTAGCGGCGAGCACTGTGCAACCGAAAGAGCTCATCGCCTGGCTCCAGCACTGGGAGCGCGAGCTGCCAGTCGCAGAGTGGACCGTGCGCGGCATCCACGTCTGGCCTTATCTGCGCATCGCGATCGCCACGGGTCTGTGGAAAAGCGCTGAGACCGAGAAGCACGCGGCGCCTACGCCACCGAAGCGTCAGCGCTTCGCGCGCGCCAAGCTCGTCTTCGATCTACGCAAGGTGGTGAGCGCCCACTTACAGGACGGTGCGCACTCGGCGAGCACGGCAGACCGCGCAGACGTGGTCTTCCTGGTCAACCCGGCCGACCGCACCAAGCTGCACGGCAGCTACTACCACGTCTACGCAGATCCCCTCGCAGATCACCTGGAGCAGCGGGGCCTGCGAACCCTCGCGCTGGAATTTGCGTCTTTTCCCGCAACCTATCGCTTGCCGCGGCACCGGGCCTCCGTGCTGATGCAGCCTCGTCAGCTCTTGACCGACGTCCGCGTGCAGCTCGGCCGATTCACGCGCAGCCAGCACCAGACAACGCAGCTTGCGGGCTACACGACCTTGCAGCGCGCTGCCGCCGAGCTCGGTGAAGCGCAGGTCGTCCCTTCGCTCGCCACGCTCACGCGACAGGCTGCCTGGATCGACGCGCTCTCTCGCTCGCTCGGCAGGATCTTGGAGCGCACCAAGCCGCGAGTCGTGATGTCGGTCTGCTACTTCGGTGCGCACGGCATGGCCCTGAATCTCGCGGCTCGCCGCGCCGGTATCGTCTCGGTGGATCTGCAGCACGGCGTCTTCGTCAACCACATCGCCTACGACAGCTGGACCGCTGTCCCGGACGACGGCTACGAGCTCCTGCCGGACGTGTTCTGGTGCTGGACCAAGCGCGATGCCGCCGTCATCGACAGCTGGTCTGAGCGCAGCCAGCGGCGGCATAGGTCTCTGGTCGGAGGCCAACCCTGGACCTGCCTCTTTCATGATCGCGAGAGTCGGATCGCTTCGGAAGCACGAGCGCGCGTAGAGCAGCTACGAGCGGCGACCAGCGCCGAGCGCATCGTGCTCTTGACCCTGCAGTGGGATCAGGGCTTCACGCCCCTGATGAAGGCGCTGATCAAAGAGGCGCCGGCTGGATGGCACTTCTGGATTCGCCTGCATCCAGCGATGAGTCAGGAGCGCCCCGAGATCAGGCGCTGGATTGAAGAGCATGCCCCCGGGCGCTGCTCGGTCGATGAGCCGAGCGATCTACCCTTGCCCGTGCTCCTACAACGCACCGATATCCACTGCACGCGCTACTCGACCGTGGTGCAAGAGGCGGCCGCGGCGGCGGTGCCTTCGCTGGTGCTCGACCGCTTCGCGCTCGACCTCTATGGCGCCGAAGTGGCGGCTGGCTGGGTCGAGCTCGGCGAAACCGCAGCCACCGGCATCGCGGCCATCGAGAAGCTCTCGGCGGCTCGGGAGCAGCGTCAGCCGATGGACTCGCTCGGCTCCGAGGAGAGCATGCAGAGCGCGCTGCAGGCGCTGCTGACTCGCAACCTGCCTGGCCACTGACGACACGCCGAATCCGGCACGCAGCACAGGTGTGGCGGCTGAGGGATCAGAGCCGCAACCGAGACATCCTGTCGCGCCAACTTGACAGATTGTCTCAGAATGCCATCCTGTCGCGCATGGATGGCGCCAACGAACCGACCGTGCTCATCGTCGAAGACGAGCGCTCGAACCTGGTGTCGCTCGAACGGATCTTTGCGCGGGAGGGTTTCCGCACGCTCTTGGCGGAGGACGCGCGGGTCGCGCTCGAGCTTTGCCGCAAGCACCGCGTCGATGTGGTGCTGACCGACCTGATGTTGCCGGGCATGAGCGGGCTCGATCTGCTCAAGGCGCTGCACACCGTGGCGCCCGATGCCGAGGTCGTCGTCATGACGGCGTATGGCACGGTGGAGACTGCCGTCGAGGCCATGCGCGAAGGCGCCTACGACTTCGTCGAGAAGCCGCTCAAGCGCATGGAAATCGTCAAGTCCGTGCGCAAGGCGGCCGAGCGCCACGCGCTGCTCGCCGAGAACCGCACGCTGAAGAACGAGCTCTCTGCGCTGCGCAACCGGGAGATCGTGGGCAGCGCGCCGGTCCTGCGCCGAGCGCTCGAGGTCGCAGCGCAAGCGGCACCCTCCACCGCCAACGTGCTGGTGCTCGGTCAGAGTGGCACCGGGAAAGAAATGCTGGCGCGCTATATCCACCAGCAGAGCGGACGCTCCGGACCCTTCGTGGCTGTGAACCTGGCAGCGTTGCCCGAGACCATCGTGGAAGCGGAGCTCTTCGGCTTCGAGAAGGGCGCCTTCACCGGCGCGGTGCAGAAGCGCATCGGAAAAATTGGGCAAGCTCAAGGCGGAACGCTCTTTCTCGATGAGATCGGCGAGCTCTCGCCAGCCGTGCAGGTGAAGCTCTTGCGCGTGCTGCAGGAGGGCGAATACGAGCCGCTCGGCGGCAAGACGCAGCACGCGGACTTTCGGCTGATCGCCGCCACCAATCGCGATCTAAAGGGGGAGGTGGACGCTGGGCGCTTTCGCGAGGATCTCTTCTATCGCCTCAACGTCATTGCCATCACCTGCCCCACGCTGGCGGACCGCAACGACGACATCCCGCTCCTGGTCGATCACTTCGTCGCCATCTACTGCCGCAAGAACAATAAGCCTCTGGTCACCGTGAGCCGTGCTGCGCTGACACGGCTTTCGGCTTACGACTGGCCCGGCAACGTGCGCGAGCTGGAGAACGTCATCGAACGAGCGGTGGTGCTGGGGCGCGGGCCCACCATCGACGTCGAGAATCTTCCGGCGCCGATCGCCGAGGCCGAAGCTCACGGCGGCAACCTCGCCTTCCCCTTGGGCACGCCGCTCGAGGAGATCGAGCGACGCGTCATCAAGGCCACGCTCGATCACACCGGGGGCGACAAGCGGCTGACCGCACAGCTGCTCGGCATCGCCACCCGCACCATCTACCGCAAGCTCGCGGCCGACGAGGACGAAGCCCAGCACGACGCCCGTCAGCCGCGTTGACATTTTGGCAAGAAGTCCGGCCACTTCCCGAGCAGGCCTTGCCAGCTTGTCGCTGAGGAGCCCTAGAAGAGCCGCTCCCGCAACAAGAATCTCTTGTGATTCTAAGTGCTTATGTTATAGGCACGCCACTTGCACATAGACCCCTCGGAGAGTTCCGCCTTGCAGCTCGACGTGCATCCCAAGAAAGTCCGTGCCGCCATCGTGCTGGTCACTTTGGCGCTTTGCGCGTTCTTCCTCGCCAAGGGCGTGACGAGCTGGGCCGCCGCCAAGTGGTTGCCGGCGTCGCTGCCCAGCGCGAAAGCCGGAGCGGATTCAGCGACGGCCGGCGTCGACACCAGCAAAGGCGCGCGCCCACCGGATCCGCACGACATCCTCGCGCGCAACATCTTCGACCCGACCACCGGTTCGCTCTGGCCGCCGAAAGAGCCCGACGCTCCCAAGGCCGGCGGTCCCGAGGACAAGCCACCTGCGCCACCTGCGCTGGCGCCAGGCGAGATGCCGCCAGGTTGCGAAGGCCAGGCGCGTCTGGTTGCAACCATTTTCTCGCCACGCTTGCCCGAGTGGTCCTTCGCGAGCGTGGCCGTCGGCACCACGTCGCCGCTGCTCTATCGAATCGGCAACCAAGTCGATGGCAAGCAAGTCGACTCCGTGTATCCGGAAGCGGTCTTCCTCAAGACCGCGAATGGCGCGCTCTGCTCACTGACCATGTTCCGACCCCCCCCGCCACCGAAGGGAGCAGCTCCCGCCGCAGCACCTGCGCCGCCCCCCGACCCTTCTGGTGCCTCCGGCTCGAGCCTCTCCGAAGCGGAGCTCGATCAGAACATCCATGCGGTCAGTGAGACCAAGTACACGGTGCAGCGCGGATTCCTCGACAAGGTGCTGACCAACCAGGCCGAGCTGATGCGCGCGGCACGCGTGGTGCCTCACGAGGAGAACGGCCACGTGGTGGGCGTGAAGCTCTACGGCATCCGCCGGACTTCCTTGCTCGGCAAGCTTGGTCTGCAGAACGGCGATCTGCTGCGAACCATCAACGGCTTCGACATGTCGGCGCCCGACACGGCGCTCGAGGCCTACGCCAAGCTTCGCACCGCAAGCAATCTAGCTGTCTCGGTGGTCCGGCGTGGCAGCGCCGTCACCATGGAATACCAGGTGGGTAACAATTAGATGGACCCAAGACAGACCATGAGTGCGGCGCACAGGCGCAGCGCAACCATCAGCACGAGGACCACGGCTGTGAACACGCCTTCGGCACTTTCTTTCCGTAGCTTCTGGAGCTTCTGGGCAATGCTGGGCTTTTCTCTGGCTGCGCTGGGCATGCTGAGCGCGCCGCTCGCTGCCCAACGTGCGCCGAAGAAAGCTCCTGCGCCGCCGGTGGCTGTACCCGTGGTGCCGCCGTCCGCTGCAAAACCGAGCATCGCCGGGGTGACCCCGCCGCGCGCACCCGCAGCACCCGTCAAGGGCCTGCCACCCACCGTGCCAAGTCTCGGCGTTCCGCCCAATGTCCAGCCACCCGATCTGAAGCCCTTCGAGACCGGCATCGACTACCAGCCGACCTCTCCGAACACCAAGGTCACCTTCAACCTGGAAGACGCTGATCTGCCCGAGCTCGTGCGCATGATGTCGCAGATCACGGGCCGCAGCTTCATCCTGCCGAGCAAAGCCCGCAGCATCAAAGCCACCGTCTACGCGCCGACCAAAGTCACCGCGGCTGAAGCTTACCAGGCGTTCTTGTCGATCCTCGAGCTCAACGGCATGGCTCTGGTGCCTTCGGGTCGTTACATCAAGATCGTCGAGTCGGGCCGCGTGGAAGGCCGCGCCATCCCGCTCTACTCCGGCAGCGAAGGCGTTCCCAACGGCGACCGCTTCCTCACGCGTCTGCAGATGGTGAAGAACATCTCCGCCGAAGATGCGGGTCAGCTCCTCGATCGTTTCAAGTCCGCCGACGGCAGCATCACGGCCTATGCGCCGACCAACATGCTGATCATGACGGACACCGGCACCAACATCCGCCGCATGCTGCGCATCCTCGATGTCGTGGATGTGGCGCGCACCGGCGAGCAGATCTGGGTCGAGCAGGTCCGCCACGCCAACGCGACGGATCTCGCCACCCGCCTGAGCGACATCTTCGAGGCGACTGGCGGCAAGGGCGCGAAGGCTCCGAGCAGCCCACCGCACAAGCCGCCGGGCACTCCTGGCGCAGCTGTTGGCGGCTCCTCGACCATCGGCGGCGGCGAGTCGCGTCTCACCAAGATCGTCGCCGACGAGCGCACCAACTCGCTCATCATCGTCTCGACCGAAGCGGCCTACCTGCGCATCCTGGAGATGCTCAAGTACCTGGATGTCTCGATGCCGGGCGGCGGCACGATCCACGTCCATCACCTGCAACACAGCGATGCAGAGGAGATCTCCACCACGCTCTCCAACCTGGTGAGCAAGGGCGGTGCTCCGCGTGCTGCCGGTGCGGCCGGTGGTGGTGGCGACGCAAGCTCCAGCGCGTTCGAAGGCAAGATCGCCATCACCGCGCACAAGGCCAGCAACAACCTCGTGATCACCTCCTCGGCGCACGACTATGCGGCCCTGCGCGGCGTGATCGAGATGCTCGACGCCACTCGCAAGCAGGTCTTCATCGAAGCCGTGATCATGGAGCTGAACGTCAATCGCTCCAGCAAGCTCGGCCTCGGCTACCACACCGGCGTGCCCGACTTCCCGGAGACCAACGCGCTCTCGGTGGTCGGCTTCAACGCACAACGCACCATCAGCGGCGTAGTCAGCGCTTCCAACAGCGACTTCCTCACCGGCCTCGCAGTGGGCGTGCAGGGCCCCTCCGTCACGGTCCCGCAGATCGGCCTCACCATCCCCGGCTTCGGCGTCGCGCTGAACGCCGTCGCATCCTCCGGTGACGCCAACGTGCTCTCCACTCCGCACCTGATCGCGACCGACAACATCCAGGCCGAGATCTCGGTGGGCGAGAACGTGCCGCTGCAAACTTCCGCGGCGGGTGGTCTCGGCGGCCTCGGCGCACTCGGCGCACTCGGGGGCCTCGGTGGAGCCGCCGGTACCTCTCCGCTGGGCGGTCTGGGTGGTGCGCTCGGTGGCATGGGCGGCTTTGGCGCGATTCCGCGCCAGGACGTCGGCACCACCGTTCAGATCACGCCGCATCTCAGCGACGCCAACGACATCCGTCTGGAGATCTCCGAAGAGATTTCATCCGCTGGCGCACCCAGCGACACGGGTAACGTCGGCGTTCGCAGCATCTCCCGCACCAAAGCCAAGACTCAGGTGGTGGTACGCGATCAGCAGACCGTCGTGATCGGCGGCCTGATGCGCGATCAAGTCACGACCAGTCAGTCCAAGGTGCCGGTATTGGGCGATATCCCTCTGATCGGCGCGCTCTTCCGCACCAACGACAAGCAGAAGCAGAAGCGCAACCTGATCCTCTTCCTCACACCTTACATCATCCGTTCGCCGGACGACCTGCGCGCCATCTACGAGCGCAAGATGCGTGAACGCCAAGAGTTCCTCGACCGCTACTTCGTGTTCAGCCCGGCCGAGTACGAGGCGCCCGTCGACTACTCCCGCACGCGCGGCCTGATCGGCGAGATGCTCAAGGAGTTCCTGAGCATGGATAGCGAGCGCAAGCTGATCGCCGAAGCTGCAACCAAGATCGAGTTCAAGCACGAGCCACGTCCGCCGGTCGGAAGCGCTGGCGCGGATGGCGCCACCATCACACCCACCAGCGGTCCACCTAGCGCAGGCGGCACAGCACCGCCGTCGGTCGAAGGTGCACTACCCGCCGAGGGAGCGCCTCCGCCTGAAGCAGCCCCGGCACCGGAAGCGCCACAGAATCCAGAATAGACCATGGAAGAACGCTTCGTCGGAGACATTCTCGTTCGCCAAGGCGCGCTCACCGCAGAGCGCTTGGAGCAGGCGCTTTCCGTCGTCACCGAGCGGGGAGCCAAGCTGCACGATGTCTTGACCTCGTCGCACCTGATCGAAGAAAGCGCCTACGTCGAAGCGCTCGCGCGCGACCTGCAACTGCCCGTTATCACCAAGATCCTGGTCGACGAAATTCCGACCGAGCTGGTGGCGCTCGTGCCGATCAAC
>JADGRG010000221.1 GCA_017881145.1 Sandaracinaceae bacterium
GCGCAGAGCCCCGCCGAGTTTTGGCGTCGTTGGCACATGACGCTCTCGACCTGGCTGCGTGACTACCTCTACTTCCCGCTCGGTGGCTCGCAGGTGGCACCGTTGCGCGCCTACTTCAACCTCTGGATCACGGTGTTCCTGGTGGGTCTGTGGCACGGCGCTGCTTGGACCTTCGTCATCTACGGGGTGCTGCATGCCACGGCCATGGTCACGCACCGCTACTTCTACCGCCGCACGGGTCGCAGCGCGCAAGCTCGAGATTCAACCGGCATGCGTGCGCTGAAGATCCTCGGGACGCTGCACTTCGTGGTGCTCTCACGCGTCTTCTTCCGTGCCGCCAACGTAGGCAACGCCTTCGACGTGTTCCGGCAGCTCGCCCAAGGTTCGACGGCGCTCTTCCACGTGACAGCCTCGGTGTGGCTGCTCTTGCTGGCCGGCTACGCGGCTCACTACACGCCGCGCGGACTCTTCGAAGGCGTCAAGCAGAGCTTCGTCCGGCTGCCAGCGCCCGCGCAGGGCGTGGTTCTGGCAGGGCTGGCTGGCACTCTGATGCTGGTCGCCACCCAGGATGTTGTACCCTACATCTACTTTCAGTTCTGAAGTGTCGATGCAGATCCCGCAGAGCGAGCACGCCAGCGAAACCACCACAGCCGAAGCACTGCGGCGGCTCTGCATCGTGGCGGCGACCATGCTGGCATTCGCGCTCGCGGCCTACGTGCTGCCCGGCATGGAGCGCGTGCGTCCGTGGGTGAAGGGTGAGGGCGTGCCGGTGGTGCGCCTCTTCACACGCGACAAGCATGCGGACTTGCCGGAGTTCGAGGGTGGCAACACCGTGGAGTCTGCAAAAGCTTCGGAAGTTGCCGCGCCGGTTGCTGTCGAAGGTGGAAGTCCTGCCGGTGGTGGGATGCCAACCTTGTCCGCGGGTCCGCTGGGTCCAGGCTTCGCGATCGACCCGAGCGAATACGCTAACGCCACTCAGCCGATCGAAAACCCCGCTGCGCTCGAAGCCTTCTATGCAGCGCTACGCCGTTCCGCGCAGGGTGAAGCCTCTGCCATCACGCGCATCGCGCACTACGGCGACTCCACCATCGCCGCCGACGAGATCACCTTCACCGCACGTCGCAAGCTGCAGTCGCGCTTCGGCGACGCCGGGCACGGCTTCATGCTGGTGGCGCGCGGCAACATGCACTACCTGCACCACGACATCGAGCACCGCGAAAGCAGCGGCTGGGAGGTGTTCTCGCTCGTAGAGCACCGCTGGCGCAACGGTTTCTACGGCTACGGTGGCGTCTTGGCGCGCGGCAGCAGTGGGGAGCACTCGGTGTTCGCCACAGTCGATGAAGCTCCGGTCGGCCATCGCGTGTCGCGCTTCGAGCTCTTCTACCAGCGGTTTCCGGCAGGCGGCGACCTGCGCCTCTCGGTGGACGGTGAATCGCGCACCACCATCAAGACCAGCTCGCCGACCATCGAGGATGGCTTCGAGACCATCAAGGTCCCCGACGGCAAGCACCTGCTTTCACTGCGAGCGCTCGGCAACGAGGTGCGCCTCTATGGCGTCGTCCAGGAGCGCGATGTGCCGGGCGTGGTCTACGACTCGCTCGGGCTGGTGGGTGCACGCGCGGAGCGATTGCTCGGCGCTGATCCGGCGCACATGGCGCGACAGATCGCGCATCGCAGCCCGGACCTCTTGGTGCTCGGCTTCGGCGGCAACGAGGCTGGCAACGAGTGGCTCGACCCCGAGCACTACGAACGCGAGCTGACCAAGGTCGTCAAGCTCATGCGCTCCGGCAAACCCGAGATGTCGTGTCTGCTCTTCGCACCGTTGGACCAAGGCGAACGCAACTCGCGCGGAGACTTGGTGACTCTACCGGTTCTCCCCGCGATCGTGGATGCGCAGCGACGAGTCGCCAGTGCTGAGGGCTGCGCGTTCTTCGACACCTGGCTCGCCATGGGCGGCAAGGGCTCGGTTGCGCGCTGGTATCACCGGCATCCGCGGCTGATCAGCTCGGACTTTCGGCACGCGACACCCGCTGGCTATCAGGTGATCGCCGGGCTCTACTACGAAGCTCTGCTCAAGGGCTTTGCGGAGTATCTGGCGAAGCAGCCGTGACCGAGGCGTCGGCCGCCGTTGGCTGCGGAGGTGGGGTCGGCGGCGACGGTTCCGGCGAGAGCGGGTGCTCCGAGTATCCGGCCATCAGCGCGTCGTAGAGCACGCGCCCGAGCTCTTCGTAACCGCGTCGCATGAAATGGATGTGGTCAGGCGTGCCGAATGGCGGCACCGCGGCGGTCCAGCGCAGCATGGAAAGCGGGCCTCCCATGAACGCGACGAGGTCGAAGAAGCCGCAACCGAAGCGTTCAGCCGCTTGGCGCTGGGCGGCGATGATTTCCGCTGTGCGCGGGCGATCGGAATAGGTCCCGTTGCCGTTGGAGATCGGATGGTCGCTGGGGCCGATCAACAGACATGACGCGTTCGGAACGACGGAGCGGATGCGCGCCAGCACGGCTTGCAGATCGTTGGCGTACTTCTCGATCGGCACGTCATCGTCGCCAGCCTCGTTCGTGCCGTAGGCGAGGACTACGAGGTTTGGCTTCAGCCGAGCCAGTTGCTCGCGGTAGATCGCGTCCTGCCAGAGCAAGTGATAGCGCACGCGCGCTCCAGGGATGCCTAGCGTGTCGAGCACGACGCCTGGCACGTCGCGCTCCACCGACACTCCAAACGTATGTGTCGGACCATCCCCAATCGCTTCCAGCTCGAAGCGATGAGCACCGTCGGCGACCTCGAAAGTCTGGTAGGCCGTCGTGTAGTCATGCGCCTCGGTCGGGATCTCATGCGCCACGCCGTCGATGGTGACTCGCAGGTGGCCGCCGCCGCGTTGCTTCAAGTAGTAGAGCTCAAAGCGCGATGCATGACCTGGCAGTCCCGCATGAGCGCGCGTCTCGAACCAGCCACTCGCTCCCTTGCGGCGCGTGCGCAGATAGGCGCCCGCCAGGCCGTAGCGATCGGAAAGCGGCGCCTTGGCCAGCACGTTGACGCCGTGAAACCCGGTTGCTCGCCCGATGTTGATCGCCGCATTGCGATAGCCTGCCACGGGCTTTGCGGGCAGGACGAAGCCCGCGCCGGCCTCTCCGAACCTCGCTTGCAGCTTGGAACGGACGACATCGGTGTAGAAGTCGGCGGCCACGTGGGAGGCCCCGTAGAAGACCAGCCGTGCGCGCCCGCCTTCGGTTCGCACCGCGGAGAGCGCCGCATGGAAAGCAGAAAGCGCATGACCCGATGGATCCTCGATGGAGATCGGCGTAGCCGGTGACGGAATAGCTGGCGGAGCGCTCGCAGCCTGGATGGCGCTAGGCGTGCCAGCGTCGGCGCTGCGGCTAGGCGTGCTGCGTGCAGCAACCCTTGGCGCTGTGCCTCCATGTTTGGCC
>JADGRG010000222.1 GCA_017881145.1 Sandaracinaceae bacterium
CTCTGCGATCACGTCCAGGCTCGCCTCTCGCGCAAGCTCGGTGCCAACAACGTCATTCGTTTTCAGGATAGCCTCGTGGTACGCGCCAACGTGAAGCCGGGCGCTCCCAAGGTCGCGCTTGTGGGCCATCTCGATGTGGTGCGCACGCAGCATGACGGTCCGGTCCGCATCGAAGGTGACCGTCTGTATGGACCGGGCGCGGCGGACATGAAGTCGGGATTGGCGATTATGATCGAGCTCGTCGAGCGACTCGATTTGAGCAAGTTGGGTTGCGATCTGACGCTCGTCTTCTACGAGCGCGAAGAAGGCCCGTTCGCCGAAAACGTACTCGGGCCCATGCTCGAACACTTCGAGCTGCTGCGCAGCCTCGACTTCGCGATTTGCCTCGAACCGAGCAGCAACGAGTTGCAGCTTGGCTGCATGGGTTCGGTGCACGTCACTGCACGCTTCATCGGCCGCACCGCGCACAGCGCGCGTCCCTGGCAGGGAGAGAACGCGATTCTGAAGTCCGCGCGCTTTCTTCAGACGCTCGCCGAGCGTCAGCCCCGCGACGTGGAGGTCGATGGCTTTCTGTTCCGCGAGGTCGTCTCCCCGACGCTGGCGCAGGGCGGCCGCGGCCGCAACGTCGTGCCCGATCGCTTCGAGCTGAACCTCAACTACCGCTTCGCTCCCTCGCGCACGCCACAGGAAATCGTCGATGAGCTTACGCAATTACTCGACGGGCAAGCCGAGGTGGAGGCGACCGACCTCTCCCCCGCGTGCCGCCCGCATGCCAAGCATCCGTACGTGAAGTGGCTCTCGCAGTGCGGCGTGACTGCGACCAAAGTCAAACAAGCGTGGACCGACGTCGCGCGCTTCGATCAGCTCGGCGTACCGGCGGTGAACCTCGGCCCCGGCCTGCAGAGCCAGGCCCACCAGCCCAACGAATACACGGACCTGTCGCTGCTCGAAGGCGGCTACCAAATCTTCCGCAAGTTCCTCTCCGAACTGCCGGCCCTCCAATGACGAGCGATCCTCCCGCGAAGCTTCCGCGCGCACCTGTGGCGCCCGCTCTATGCGCGAATCTTCCCGAGGAGTGGACGGATCTGCTCGCGAGCTGGGGCGAGCCACGCTATCGCGCGCTGCAGGTCTTTCGCTGGATCCACAAGCGCGGCGTGATGGATCCCGAGCAGATGAGCGATCTGCCAAAGTCTCTGCGCGCTCGCCTGGCTGAGGCCGGCCTGTGTCCGCCGCTCGCTGTCTCACAGGTGCTGGCGTCCCAAGACGGCACACACAAGCTGCTCCTACAGTTACGCGACGGCCGCAGCATCGAGAGCGTGCTGATTCCGCGCGGCTCCCCCGCCAGCGAAGGCAGCTATGCAGCACAGCCGGAGACCGGCGTCGAAGCCGGAGCCCTGCCGCCGGTCACCCAATGCATCAGCTCACAGGTCGGCTGCGCGATGGCTTGCACGTTCTGCGCCTCCGGTATCGCTGGCTTGAAGCGCAACCTCGATGCCGGTGAAATCATCGCGCAGGTGCTGCTCGGACGCGCTCAACTCGAAGGCCAAGGACGCCTCGCGGGCGTGGTGCTGATGGGCATGGGCGAGCCGCTGCACAACTACGACGCCGTGGCGCGTGTGCTGCGCCTCTTGAGTCATCCAGAAGGCATCGGCATGTCGCTGCGTCGCGTGACACTTTCGACCAGCGGCCTCGTCGACGGCATCGATCGCCTTGCCAAGGACTTCGGCGGCCACGTCGCTCTGGCGGTGTCGCTGCACGCAGCCGATGACGCCACACGCAGTCAGATCATGCCGATCAACAAGCGTCATCCTCTGTCCGAGCTGATGGCCGCGCTGCGCCGCTATCCAGTGCCTCCGCATCGCTTCCTGACTATCGAGTACACACTGATTCGCGGCATCAACGACTCCATGCGCGACGCCGCGCTACTGGCGCGCACGCTGCGCGGCCTGCGCGTGAAGGTCAACTTGATCCCGATGAACCCAGTGGCCGGCACCGCGCTGCAAGCCCCGGATCCCGCCACCGTAGACGCCTTCCAAGAAGCCCTCATCGCCCACGGCCTAGACGTCTTCGTGCGCCGCCAGCGCGGCGACGATATCGCCGCCGCCTGCGGTCAGCTCGCACTGCTCGGCGAGGCACGCAAGGTGAAGAATCCGTTTGCAGTGGTGGAGTGAGGCGGGCTTCATGCCCCACCCCGAGCTGCCGCAGGGGCACCCAGCAGGCATGCGTGCTGGCCCCTGCAGACTGGTTTGCGGTGGCACAAATGACGCTTGGTGCGTATAGAATACAGAGGACTTGGCTCGGCGCGCTCTGATGGCTCTGATTCGAACATGTTTTCTGGCTCTGCTCGCAGCGGTGTGCATGGCGCAGCCTGCGCAGGCGCTCGCGAGCACGAGCTACCTGTGCCACATGAGTGGCCAGATCACGCATGAACGCTGCTGCGGCGCCACGCGCGTCACGGTGCCGTGCCAGGCGCATGTCGAGGCCCGAGACTGCTGCGAGCGCGTTGCGTCGCATGCCCAGGACTCCGTGCTTCCGAAGGGACAGGCCAACGCGCAGATTCCCGCGGCGGCACTGATGGCTGTATTTGTCTCTAGCGTCACCGCCGACGCCGGCGGTGAACGGCCATCCGAGGCAAGCGGCGTAGAGTTTCACCCTTCGGGACCCGCACGGTTTCTCGCGCACTGCGCGCTGCTGATCTGAGGCGTTGCGCTAGCCGTTGCTGATTTCCGTCGCGAGCGCGGCGTGATGCGCCTTCGCGTCCGCCCGCGCGCTCGCTCGTTCTGCATGCGCAGCTCAACGCTCGCTTCTGTCGTGGACTACTGAAGAGGGGTTTCCCATGTGCTCGACTCTACAGGCCGCAGCCTACGCGGTCCTCGTTACGCTGGTTCCGGCTTACGCAGGCGCTCAGGCGGAAGCCGACGTCCATAGCGCCGTCAAGGTCAGCGCCGTCGACTCCGAGCGCCTCGATCGCGCAACTTACGTGGGCAAGGTTTTGCATGCCAATCCGAGCGTCGAAACGGCACGGCAAGCGTGGCAGGCGGCGCGTGCGCGCGTGCGTCAAGCCGGTGCGTTCGACGATCCGATGCTCGACGTGGGCGTTGCCCCGCTCTCCATTGCCTCGTCGGAGGTCCCATTTGGCTACCAAGTGGGTATCAGCCAGAGGTTGCCCTGGTTTGGAACGCGTGCGCTGGACCGCGACGTCA
>JADGRG010000022.1 GCA_017881145.1 Sandaracinaceae bacterium
AGGCCGTTGCAGTCCCGGAAGCTGCCCTGGCAGGTGGCGACCACGCATTCGCCGCTCTCGCAAGTGCCTGTGGCGTTCGGCGGCGAACAGCTCTGGTTGCAAGCTTGGCAGTGCGTAGCTGTGTTCAGTGGCTGCTCGCAGCCGTCTTTGGGGTCGCCGTTGCAGTCGCCAAAGGCGCCCTGGCAGGACCCGACACCGCACGCGCCGTGGACGCAGCCGGGCGCGGCGTTGGTCGGTGCGGAGCAGCTCGTCGTGCACTCTCCGCAATGGTCGAGGCTGTCCAGCGCCGTCTCGCAGCCATTGTCGGGGCTGCCGTCACAGTCGCCGAAGCCGCTCTCACAGTGATCGAGCACGCAGCGGCTCGCCACGCAGGCGGCGAGGCCATGGGCGAAGCGGCAGGTGGTGTTGCACAGGCCGCAATGATCAGGTGAATCGAGTCGGGCTTCGCAGCCGTTGGCGGCTACGCCGTCGCAATCGACGAAGGGCGGAGCGCAACTCACCAGCAAGCATGAACCGTTGACGCAGGTGGTCTCTGCGTTTGGTCGGGTGCAGGTTGGAAATTCGGTGTGGGTCGTGCACTCGTCGCCAGCTGCAGCATCGCCAGCGTCGCCGCCGTCGGCGGGCGAAGCGTCGTGACCCGCGTCGCGCAGGACGGCAGCATCCGAAGCGTCGACGGCGGTTCCGCGGCGGTGCGTCAAGAGCGACGAATCGTAGGCATGGCAGCCGGCCAAGGCCGCGGTCAAAGGCAGGAGCGCGAACACCCAGGACACACGGTAGAGCGTCTTCGCTTCGCGCATTCGGGCCCTTGCTGCAGATGAATCTGAGCCCATGTGGTTGATTGGCTATACCACCCAATCTGAGGTCCGGCTAGCGCGGCCGGCGCAGCGCTACGCTTTCCCGGGTTTGGGAGGCCTGGTGAAAGCACATACCTCGGCAGCGCCTGCTGGCGGCTGGCTCTCACTCTCAAGGCGTCCAGCGCGACTCTTCCGCCGCCACCAGCAGGCTGGCGGGATCTTTGCGTTCGAGCAGGAGTACCCCGCGCACCACCACGCGGTCCTGCAGCCGGATCGCTCCGGCCAGCGCCTTGAAAGGTGGGATGCCGAAGCGCGAAGGCTCGAAGGTGACGCTCGTCGTCAACGTGTCGCCCTGGTGAACCAGCGGCACCTGCACCTGCTGCTCGCGACCGTGCAGGTGCAAGCGTCCCTCGACCACGAAGCGTTGTGGGCCGGTCGCGCGTGCGCGTCCCTCGAAGCGCGCTTCGGGGTGGGCTCGCGTTTGCAGCACGTCCTCCAACATGCTGCCGTGGATCTTCTGCTTGTCGCTCTCGGAGAGGGCTTTGCTGTCGACGGCATCCCCATGGGCGACACCATCCACGGCGAGTGAGCCCAGACGGAAGGTCGCCTTCACGGCGCCGCCCTGCAGCGTGACGGAGAAGTCGTGCACGGACAGGCGTAGGTCGTGCGCCAGCCTGGCCAGCAAGCCCTCTTTGAAGGTGAAGACATGGAAGGTTGCGTGCATCTCGCTTTCCGATTTATACGCGCAACCCATCGCCCCAAAGCCCGGCAAGGGGCAATCGTTTTCGCCTGCTGGCGAGCAAGTGCGCACGTTTCCACCGCTGTCCAGGAGGCTGGGGCGCTCGGCTGGGCTGCTGACGCCTCAGCCAACGTCGTAGACGGCGATCGTGTCGCCGGCGGCGACCAGCAGGTTCGCCTGCCCGTAGACCCAGCTGCCGGCGTCCACCACCACGATGGGTCGGCCGGGGGTGTCGGTCCAGGCAGCGCAGGGTGCATGACTGTGCCCGACAATCACGACGTCTGCGCGCCGGCCGTGTGACGCGGGCAGTGAGCCGATCTTGTCGACCACGCTGGCCAGCGCATCGACGTTCTCGCGGACCACGAAGCCGCCGGCGCGAATGCCCGCCGGAAGCAGACTCTGGTCCGGTGGCCGGTGCGGCTGCGGCGGATCCCTACGCACGCCAAGGAACGTGTCGCGCAGCCATTGTGCCACGCCCGGCAAGCCGCCGAGCCGATCGATGTATTCCTCGAGGTGCGTGATGCCCGGCGCGAGCGCACCGATGATCGTCGCAACGTGTACCACCGTTTCGTCCCAGCTGGAGCCAGCCGGCGGCGCAAGATCGTGCTGATGGCCATGCAGCGCGTAAACGTTTCGTCCCAGCCAGAACCCGAGCCGGAAGAGCGCGGGCTGGCCGGCGCGCTGGTCCGGCAAAGAGCGTAGAAAGCCGGCATCGTGATTGCCCACCACGTGTGCCAGCCCGAGGTCTGCGTCGAGTTGCAGGATCTGCTTGTAGACAGCGGCATTTTGGATCTTGCCGTAGGTCATCTGGGCTGGGTCGCCGCCAGAGACGCGCCATAGATCGAACCAATCGCCCAGCTGCAGCGCGTAGCAAGAGAGCGGCTGCGAATCCATGTAGTCGCCAATCACGCCGAGCACTGCGACGAGCTTGTGCGCGCGTCTCGCGTCGCCCTCGAGGAAGATGTCGCCAGCTGTGCCGTCGCAGAGATGCACGTCCGGGATGGCGAGGATGGGCGTGTCGAAGCGTGGCCCGTTGAAGCTGACGCGCACCGCCGTGTCGTTCAGCGTGAAGCCTTTGCGCGCGAGCCGAGTGCGAATGTCCGCGACGACCTCGTGGAAGCTCGCCATCAGCGCTTCTCTCCGAGCGAGACGGCCAGATCGACGACGCGGTAGGTGGCGGCTTCGTCGCAGCGCTGCAAGACCAGGCGCACCACCGTATGCTCTCTGCAATACCAAGCGGTTTCTTCCACCGTGCGGTGACGTCCGGGTGTTAGCTCATCGGTCATGACCGGGCTCGCCCCGCCCTGGGTTTGATGCTCGTTGCAGCGCGGCCCGAGCTTATCGAAGCTTGCGCGCGGCAGACATTCCGCCGGATCGCCCACCAGCGCCAGCGGGTCCGCGCCGGTCGGATTCTGCGCGACGCCAACCTTGGCTGGCCCGCCCGCGACCACGACTGCGCCGCCCAGCGTCGCCACCTGCGAGCAGCATGCGCCTGCGAAGCAAAGCACAACCAACCAAGGCCGAGCCCCTTGATACATGCGCCGAGGTTAAGACACTTGAACTTCCAAAGCGAGGGTCCGCGCGCGCCGCAGCAGGCGTGCTCTACCCGCTACCCGAGTCCGGGCTTGCAGGGCGCGGGCCCAGTGCGTATCCATGCCCAGCGCGCGACATACTCGCGAGGCATGAGTGAGCGCACGGGCGCTTCAACGCAAGTGGTAGTGCGCTTCCAGGCTGGGTGCCCCTTCGGCCTGGACCAAGTCGCGCTCCAGCAAGTGCAGGAGGTGTGCAAACACGGAGCGGGCGGCGGCCGGGTGCAAGAGCTGTGGCACGCCCGCGTAGAGCAGCGGGACGATGTCCGCGATGAGGCCGATGCCGTTGGTGAGACATTGCGTGATCTGCTGCTCGCGCAGCTGGCGATGGCGCAAGTACGCATGCACGAAGCGTCTTGGGTCGTTGATCGGCGCGCCGTGCGTCGGCAAGTAGAGAGCGTCGTTGCGCGGCAGGAGCCGTGAAAGGCTGCGCAGGTAGTCGCCCATGTCACCGTCCGGCGGCGCGATCACGCTCGTAGCCCAGGCCATCACGTGGTCGCCCGTGAAGAGCGCGTGTTCTTCGCGAAGCTGAAAACACAGGTGATTTCTGCAATGGCCTGGCGTGTGCACCGCCTCCACGGTGAAGTCTGTGGCTTCGATCACGTCAGCGTCGTGCACCACGATATCGGGAGTGAAGTCCAGATCGGCGCCCGCTTCGACGTCTTCGCCCACTTGATGCCGACCCGCGAGGTGCGGACCAAATCCGTAGGTCGGCGCCGCGCACCGCTCCTGTAAGAGCCGCGCGGCGGGGCTGTGATCGACGTGGGTGTGCGTCACCAGGATGTGCGTGATCTCTTCGTCAGCAAGCTCAGCCAAGAGCGCTTCGACGTGCTCGGAGAGCAGAGGCCCCGGATCGACGATGGCGACGCGCCCGCGTCCCAGTACATATGTACCGCTGCCGTAGTGCGTGAAGGGGCCGGGATTTCTGGCGATCAGCCTACGCACGTTCGGCGCGACTTGCTCGAGCACGCCATAGGCAAAACGCAGGTCCCGCACGAAGGGAATGCCGTCGGACATGGAGTGCTTCAATAGCATGTCGGGTGTCCCTAGCGGGCAGGCGGCGGGAGAATGCGCGTTCGTCGCAGGTTGTCAGCGTCGAACCAATGGTTACTTTGCTGAAAGGCGCGGCTCTAGGCCCGTGCGGGGTAAGTAACCATGTCAGATCGCCAAACACTTCCTGTCGTGACTCTTCGTGGCACCGTAATATTTCCGGGTGTCACCGTGCCGATCGTGATCGGTCGGCCGTTCACGCTGCGCGCCGTCGAAGAGGCAGCCAAGGCTGATCAGCTCGTTCTTGCCGTGGCGCAGCGCGAAAACGTCGACAAACCCGGGCCGAGCGAGCTCTTCGACATGGGCGTGATCGCGAAGATCACGCACGTCCAGCGTGGGCCAAACGGAATGCAGCTCCTACTCGAGGGAGTGGAGCGTGCACGCGTCATCGAGTATCGCGCAGGTGGCGATCACCTGAGCGCGGTGGTTCTGCCCGTGCACGACGTGCCTGCGCTGCGACCGGACGACCCGACCTTCGTCGCGCTCCTGAAAGAGACGCGTGAACGTGCCGTGGAGCTCGGCAAAGAGCGCGGCGTGCCGGAAGAGATCTTGCTGAAGCTGATCGGCCAAGTGACCGCGCCGGGAGCGTTTTCGGATCTGGTGGCTGCGCATCTGGAGATTGAGGTGGCCGAGAAGCAAGAGCTGCTCGAGTCCACCAGCATCGAAGACCGTTTGCGTCGAGTGTTGGTGCACGTGCAACGGCAGATCTCCGAGCGCAAAGCTCAGGATCGTATCAAGGAACAAGTGCAGGAGGAGCTCGGTGAGCGCCAGCGCGAGATGTTCCTGCGCCAGCAGATGCGCGCCATCCAGAAGGAGTTGGGTGAGGGCGACGAGGGAAGTGAGCTCGTCGAGCTGCGTGGGCGCATCGAGAAGCTGGAGTTGCCCAAGCAAGCGCGTGTCGAGGTCGATCGCGAGCTGGCGCGCCTCGAGCGTTCCGGCCGTGAGTCGAGCGAAGCCCAAGTGATCCGCAATTACCTCGAATGGATTGCGGAGCTGCCTTGGAGCACGCGCTCGGACGACAACCTCGAGTTGAAACACGCGACGGAAGTGCTCGAGGCGGATCACCTGGGTCTGGCCGAAGTGAAGGACCGCGTCTTGGAATTCTTGGCGGTGCGGCAGATGCGCGCCAAGAAGGTCGCAGCCGATGCTGCGCGCGAAGCCGCCGCAGGCGTTGCAGACGAAGGGTTGCCTTCGGAGTCGGTCAGCGGGGAAGAACCTCTGGTCGACGCCAAGCTCGCCAAGGCACGGGCCATGGCCAAGGGCCCGATCCTGCTCTTCGTGGGGCCGCCGGGTGTCGGCAAGACTTCCATCGGCAAGTCGATCGCGCGCTCGCTCGGTCGCGAATACGTGCGCGTTGCGCTGGGCGGTGTCCGTGACGAAGCGGACATCCGTGGTCATCGCCGTACCTACGTCGGTGCGATGCCGGGACGCATCGTTTCGGGCTTGAAGCAAGCAGGCACACGCAACCCGGTGTTTCTGCTCGACGAGATCGACAAGCTCGGTGCGTCGTATCAGGGCAATCCAGCGAGCGCCTTGCTCGAAGTCCTCGACCCTGCGCAGAACGACACCTTCACGGACCACTACCTCAACCTGCCCTTCGATCTGAGCGAAGTGCTCTTCATCGCGACGGCGAATTTCATCGAGAACATCCCGGCGCCGCTACTCGACCGCATGGAGGTCGTGGAGTTCACCGGCTACACCGAGAGCGAGAAAGCAGGCATCGCTCGGGAGTATCTCTTACCTCGTCAGCTCGAAGAAGCGGGCCTCGCCTCGGAGGGCATCACATTCACTGATGAAGCAGTGATGTCGATCGTCACGCGCTACACGCGCGAAAGTGGTGTGCGCCAACTGGAACGCCGCATCGGCGCGGTCACGCGTAAGCTTGCACGCAAGCTCGCAGCGGCTGAGGTCGTCGACAAGACCGTCACACCCGAGACGGTGCGGACCATGTTGGGCCGGCCGAAGGTCAGGCCCGAGCGCGCCAGTGAGACCAGCGACGTGGGCGTCGCAACCGGCATGTATTACACGCCGGCCGGCGGTGACATCATGTTCGTCGAAGCTTCGGTGCGGCGCCTGCAGGACTTCCGCGGTGCAGATGCGTCGCTACAAGTCACTGGTTGGGGCAATGTCTCGCTGATTCTCACCGGTCAGCTCGGCGACGTCATGAAGGAGAGCGCGCGGGCGGCGCTGACCTACGCCGCCACGTATGCGCAGAAGCTGCGAATCCCGCCGGAGCGGCTCGGTTCCATCGAGGCGCACGTGCACGTGCCGGCCGGTGCCGTTCC
>JADGRG010000223.1 GCA_017881145.1 Sandaracinaceae bacterium
AGGTGTTGGAGCGCTTGGTCGCACACTTCGGTGAGCGCATTGTCGAGACCACCAGCTTTCGCGGTGACGAGGAAGCTCTGGTCGCTGCGCAGGATTGGCTCGCGGTTGCGGGCTTCCTTCGTGACGACGCCGGATGCGTGATGAACCACTTCATCGACATCACGGCGGTCGACTATCCGGAGCGCGAGCAGGGTGAGGTACCCGTGCCGCGCTTCGACGTATTGCTCAGCGTGCGCTCGCTGGCCAAGAAGCATCGCGTGCGCTTGAAGACACGGCTTCGCGACGGCGAAGAGCTCGACTCACTGGTCGAAGTCTGGGCGGGGGCCAACTGGACCGAGCGCGAGGTCTACGACATGTTCGGCGTGCGTTTTCGCGGCCACCCCGATCTGCGCCGCATCCTCATGTACGAAGAATTCGTCGGGTATCCGCTCCGCAAGGACTACCCGATCACCAAGACTCAGCCGCTGGTCGCGTATCGCGACGTGCCGCCCGCCAAGCTGGCGCCTTTCGGTGATGACGAAGGCAACCCGTACGGGCGGATCGATTGGCTGGCGCGCATGTCAGGCGCCAATTTGCAGGTTTCTCCCGCCATCGCCGTGCAGCAAGGGCAGCGTCCTGCGCTCAGCGCTGCGGGCGAGGATCTCGCAAAGCCGGCTCCTGCCAGCGAAACCTGAGACGCGCAAGACACGCGCAAGACACCCGCGAGACACGCGCAAGACACGCGATAGAGATGCGGCGGAAGTCCCGCACCGAGAGTTAGACCAAGGACCGAGACACATGGAGCCCATCCAAGAGTACGAGGACGAGACCTCTCTGGAGCTGCCCAGCGCGCCCATGCACTTGAACATGGGCCCGTCGCATCCGGCGATGCACGGCACCATTCGCATGGTCGTCGATCTCGATGGCGAGATCGTGCGCAAGGTCGACGTTCAGCCCGGGTATCTGCACCGCGGCTTCGAGAAGTCGTGCGAGCGTGGCACCTGGTCGCAGGTCTATCCCTACGTCGATCGCCTCAACTACTGCTCGCCGATGCTCAACAACGTGGGTTTCTCGATCGCGGTGGAGAAGCTACTCGGCATCCAGGTGCCGGAGCGCTGCCAGATCTACCGCGTCATCCTCGGCGAGCTCTCGCGCATTTCCGATCACCTGATCTGCAACGGCGCCATGGCCATGGAGCTCGGTGCGTTCACGCCCTGCCTGTGGCTGATCAAGGTTCGCGATTGGGTTTGGGACATCCTGGAGCACGAGACCGGCGCTCGCATGACGCACTCCTTCGGGCGCATCGGCGGCATGGCGAAACCGCCGACCGCGCAGCTCAAGGAGATGGTCCGCAACATCTTGCCGGAGATCGACAAGGTCCTGCACGAGGTCCAGGTCACCCTGATCCGCAACCGCATCTTCATGGATCGCGTGCAGGGTGTGGGCGTGCTCTCGAAAGAAGACGCGCTTTCGTACGGCGTCACCGGCCCCATGCTGCGAGCTACGGGCATCGACTACGACGTGCGCAAGGCGAACCCCTACAGCGGCTACGAGACTTACGATTTCGAGGTGCCGATTGGCCACGACGGCGATACCTACGATCGCTATCTGTGTCGCCTCGAAGAGATCAACCAATCGTGCCGGATCATCGCGCAAGCTGTTGACCGCTTGCCGGACGACGGGCCCATCAACGTCGACGACCCGCGCATCATCTTGCCGCCGAAGGACGCCGTCTACACGACCATCGAAGCGACCATCGCTCACTTCAAGCTGGTGATGGAAGGTCTGAAACCGCCCGCCGGTTCGCTATACAGCTACACCGAGGGCGGCAATGGAGAGCTCGGCTTCTTCATCGTCTCCGACGGGAGCGGCACGCCGTATCGCGTGCGTTGTAGGCCGCCGTGTTTCATCAACTTGCAGTGCGCAGGCCCGATGATCCGCGGAAACCAAATCGCCGACATCGTTCCCACGTTCGGCTCGGTGAACATGATCGGTGGCGAGTGCGACCGATAGAACACGCGCGAATAGCCTTCGGCTTTTGATTGAATACCGCGAAATAGCCTCCGGCTTTTGATTGAATACCGCGAAATAGCCTCCGGCTTTTCGCTGAGACGTAAGACGTAAGAGGTAGGAGACACCATGCCCACGTTCAAGCTCGACGGTAGGGAAATTCCCTTCGAGCCCGGCGAGACCATCATGCAGGCTGCCTGGCGGCAGGGTGTCGAGATCCCGCATTACTGCTGGCATCCCGGCCTCACGGTTGCAGCGAGCTGCCGGATGTGCCTCGTGGAGATCAAGGCCGAGCGGCCGATGCTGATGCCGCAGCTCAAGTGGGATGCAGAGAAGGGCGCCTACGTTCCTTCGGACAAGCCCAAGCTAACGCCATCGTGTCAGGCGCCCGCTGTGGCTGGACAAGAAGTCCTGGCGAAGAGCTCAGAGGCGCTGAATGCGCAGGCGCACGTGCAAGAGTTTCTCTTGCTCAACCACCCGGTGGACTGCCCGATCTGCGACCAAGCCGGCGAGTGCAAGCTGCAAGACTACTGGCAGACCAGCCAAGCCAAGCTCAAGCGCAAGGTCACCGAACCGGTGCACAAGCCCAAGGCAGTGCGCTTTGGTCCGACCATCGTGTACGACGCTGAGCGCTGTGTCATGTGCACGCGCTGCGTGCGTTTCTGCGACGAAGTGGTCGGCGATCACGTGCTCGACGTGCGCGAGCGCGGCAACAAGAACGAGATCACGGTGAGCCCGGGTCGCGAGCTCGACCACAAATACACTCTGATGACCGAGCATGTCTGCCCGGTGGGCGCGCTGACCAGCCGCGACTTCCGCTTCAAGGCGCGCGTTTGGTTTCTGCGCGCCGCCAAGAGTGTCTGCACGGGCTGCGCGACGGGCTGCAACGACTTCCTGGACTATGACCCGCGCCATAACCGCATTTACCGCATCCGGCCGCGCGACAACGCCCAGGTCAACAAGTTCTGGATGTGTGACGACGGCATGCTCAGCTACCACCGCCTGCAGGAGAAGCGCGTTACGCAAGCGATCTTGCGGAACGGTCAGACGAGCACCGTCACTCATGAAGCCTCGATCACCGCTGCCGCTGCTGCGCTCGGACGTGTGGCCGGCGACAAAGTCGGCATCGTGCTCAGCGCCCAGCACAGCTCGGAGGACAACTTCGTGCTGGCGAGCTTCGCGCGCGACGTGCTTGGCAGTAGCCGCTTCTACGTTGCAGCTCTCGGCGGCTGGGATGCCGACAAGATCCTGCGCAACGCCGACAACAACCCCAACCGCGCCGGCGCGCTCGCCGCTGTGAATGGCGTGGATGGCGTGGGTGGCAAGGCGGGTACGGTCGCTGACCTGCTTAAGGATGTCGCAGGTGGCCTCGTCGAAGCCGTCGTCGCGCTTGGCTGGGCCAGCGTCGAGGACGCGGCCACACTTGCACCACTGCGCTCCTTGAAGGCGACCGTGTCGCTCTCCAGTCACGTCGGCGCACTCACCGAGGTGGCGACTACACTGATTCCCGTTTCATCCATCGCCGAGATGGATGGCTCCTTCACCAACGCTCAGGGTACGTCGCAGCACTTCGAGCGCGCGATCCTCGCGCCCGAGGGTGTGAAGCCGGCGTGGCACACGCTGCTGGCGCTCGCCAAGGCGATGAATAAGCCTCTCGCCTTCAACCAACTCTCTGACGTTCGTGGGTCGTTGCCGCCGAAGTCAGTACAGGAGGCTCGAAGCTGATGGACAGCGTGCTCATACTGGCCGCCGTAGCCAAGATCGCTTTCGTTCTCATCGTCGTGCTTTCGTACTCACCCTTGCTGGTGTGGGCGGATCGACGTCAGAGCGCGATGATCCAGGATCGTGTTGGACCGAATCGCGCCGGCATCCCCATTGGCGGCAAGAACATCACGCTGATCGGGCTGGTGCAGCCGATGGCGGATGCGCTCAAGTTCATGTGGAAGGAGGACTTCATTCCTCCCAAAGCCGACAAGCTCTTGCACGGGCTTGCACCGCTCCTCTCCGTGATGCCGACCATCGGCGCCTTCGCGGTGATTCCCTTCGGCGACGTGATCTGGCTCGACCACCTGAACGAAGTGTTGCCAGCCGCACCGACTGGACACGGGATCCCGTTCCAGATCGCATCGCTCAACATCGGCATCCTCTACGTATTCGCCATCGGCGGCTTGGGCGTGGTGGGTGCCGCCATCGCGGGCTACAGCAGCGACAACAAGTATTCGTTGTTGGGCGGGCTGCGCGCAGCCAGCCAGATGGTCAGCTACGAGGTCACCCTCGGGCTCTCGCTGGTCGCCTGCTTCATGACGTACAACTCGCTCTTGCTCGAGGACATGGTTTCCTGGCAAGTGCAGCATCACTGGGGCATCTGGTATCACCCGATTCCCTTCCTCCTCTTCTACGCGGGCTCCATCGCCGAAACCAAGCGCGTGCCCTTCGATCTTCCCGAGGGTGAGAGCGAGCTGGCGGGCGGCTACTTCACCGAATATTCGGGCATGAAGTTCGGCATGTTCATGATGGGCGAGTACATCGCGATGGTGGTGCAGTGCGCCATCCTCACAGCCGTCTTCTTCGGTGGTTTCGATCTCGCGGCTGCTCCCTTTGGCTTTCAGCTTTTCGCTGTGTCGCGCGATGGGCTCCACCTACTCGGCCATCCGACCGCAGCACTTCCGATGGTGCACTGGGTGGTGTCTCTCCTCTACGTGGTCTCGTTCCTGATCAAGACCACCTTCTTCCTCTGGCTCACACTCATGATCCGTTGGTCGCTCCCGCGCTTCCGCTACGACCAGCTCATGAAGCTCTGCTGGCGCTATATGCTGCCACTATCGCTCGGGTGGATCTTCCTCACCGGGATGGCGATCCTCTTCGTTTCGAAGTGAGACGAGGACGACTGTAAGGACGACTATGGCGAAGCTGATCGATAAGCCCAAGATGACCGCGGCCGAGTCCGTCTACGTGCCCGAGATTGCCAAGGGGCTCGGAGTCACAATCGGCCGTTTCTTCAACAACACCTTCCGTTCGCGCCAGAGCGAGAAGAACGAGATCGACACCATCTCGTACCCAGAGGAGAAGCGTACCTACCCGGAGCGTTTCCGCGGCGTGCATCGCCTGACCCACCGCAGCGATGGCTCGCCGCGGTGCGTGGCGTGCCTGTGCTGCAGTACGGCGTGCCCGGCGCAGTGCATTCACATCGAGGCGGGCGAATACCCAGCCGACGATCCCTCGGCAGAGTCGCGGGTGATCGAAAAGTTCCCCACCGCGTTCGTGATCGACGAGCTGCGTTGCATCTTCTGCGGCTTCTGCGTCGAGGCCTGCCCGTGCGACGCCATCCGGATGGACTCGGGCTTCCACATGCCGCCTTCCACGCAGCGTTCGCACTTCATCTTCGACAAGGAGATGCTGATGGCGATCCCCGCGGCCGACGGCAGTGTGGAGACGCACAATCCGCGCCCAGAGCCAGGTGATGCGAAGCATCCGGGCGTCGACCGGGAGCACGGGCACTGAGCAACCTGCGCGGCAGTCGCTGATTGCTCGTGGTGCAGGACGGATCCCAGTTTGCCGCGTACGGCAATCCTGCTAGCTTTCGGCGCTATGTCGCACCCGCCTGAAGAGCGTCGCTCGCTGACGCCCGCTGTTCACAGTGG
>JADGRG010000224.1 GCA_017881145.1 Sandaracinaceae bacterium
GATCTTGTAGAAACCCTTCGTCTGTAGCCCCCTGTCGGGTGGCGGGTTCACCAGGCCCCAGAACGACAGCCCGAACTGCACGCTGGCCGAGAGGAAGAACACGCCCAGGCACTCGATCGTGTAGATGAGCGGGCGGAACCAGCCGTACCCGCGAAAGTTCCACAACTGCAGCGTCTCGGCCGAGTGCTGCGCCAGATAGGCAAACGACAGGCAGAAGAGCAGGATCGTTCCGACGTTGTAGAAGATCCTGTACCCGCGGAAGCCGACCAGCGGCTCGATACGCGACTTGATTGTGAGGCGGGGCCAGAAGCTGGACCAGGCGGCGAACGCCAGCACCTGCAACGTAAGATCGAGGTAGGGTGAGGCCGGCATGGTTTGGGGTTGCGTGTCGAGGCGGACTCGCAGTGGAGGGTGATGGGCGGGTCCGCGAGCGCCGCCAGTCTGCCAGCAGCCCAGGCCCACGTCAGCTCAAGAGCTGTCGAAAAATGGCTCAGAGCGGCTTACGTCCTGCCAAAAAATCCTCGACAGCTCTTGAGCGCGGTCGTGCACCCGCGAACTGAGGTTTGTGGAGCGCCAAGTGCCGAGTTGCAGTCCACCCGCCCGCGCAGATGCACAGCAACAACGCTGTCGTGCGAAACACGGTGCGGGGCGGCTTCGGCAGCAGGTTCTGCAGGGTCCTTGTGGGTTCCAGCGCCAAGTTGTACGTTGCTCCTGTCACCGGGAGAAGCGCATGGTTCGGGTATCCAGATGGGTTGCCGTGGTCGTCGTGTTCAGCTCCCTCGCCTGTGGCACCAACAAATCGAATGACGCTGGCGGAAGTGGTGCCGGCGGCAAACAGATCGTAGCTGGCAGCGGCGGTACGACGGGCGGTGCCGGCAGCGGTAGCATTGCTGGTGGCGGTGCATCGACGAGCACAAGCGCAGGTGGCGCAGGTGGCGGTGGCGGCGCGACGGCCGCCGCTGGGACTGGCAGCGCGACGGCCGCCGCTGGGACTGGCAGCGCGACGGCTGGCAGCAGTGGCGCGGGCAGTGCAGCCGATGGCGGCGTCGACGGGGGCGCGGTCGTCGATGGCGGTGGCAGCGCAGCCATCCCATGCACGTCCGCCGAATGGACTGCGCAATGCGCCAGCTCCTGCCCGTTTGCGCAGGATCAGATCGACTGTGCCGCCGCATGCAAGAACCTGCCGACGGTGTGTAACGGGAGCTGTCCGCAGTGCATGGGCGTGAGCCTGGACACCGCGAGTTGCCTGGCGGGCTGCGCGCTCTACAAGGGGGTCACCTGTTACAACCGCCTGCTCGGCTGTTTCGTGAGCAACTCGACGTGCGAAGCCGTCACCGTTTGCGCCAACGCGCATCAATGAAGCCTCGGGCGTGCGGATGCCGCTTCAAGCATGGGAGCTTCCCTACGCCAGACACTTCGCATAGCTTGCACGTGGCGCCTCGCTCGACTTAGGTCCACTTAGATCCACTTAGATCCACTTAGATCCACAAGCCTGGCGTCCATCTACTTTCGCTTCGCTTGCCAGTTTCATTGGGAACGCCACTGCACAGCTGGGAGTGAGACTATGCAACGCGACGGCACCGAGGGTCAGCAGGCCGCGTCGGGCGGCAAGGGCATGAGCTTTCTCGACCGCGTCTTCAGCGGGGCTCGTGTGGTCGGGGCCTTTGGCCGCGCTGCTGCTCTGCTACGTGAAATCGAGGAGGAGTTGAGGGACGAGCTGCTGGAGGTGGGCGAGAAGCCCAAGGCGCTGCGCTTCCCGCATCTGGAGCTTGCGCCGCAGGCCTACTGGGAGCGCAATTTCTTCAGCATCCTCTTCGTGTCGATCTTTCAGGCGATCGGGATCGAGGAGACGCGCGTCCGCGACTACGCGGCGATCATCCACGTCGTTCGCGGCATCGTCACTGCCACCGACAACATTCTAGACGACGAGGCCAAGGGTGCGCTCTTGGTCGAGCTGCGTGCAGGTCGTGTGTTGCCCAATGTGCTTTCGATGCTGCTGCAGGCCGGAAGTCTGCACGTGCGGCTGCGCAGCGTGACCGGCAATGATGCCGAGGCGCGTCGTGCTTGGGGCGCGCTGATCGATCAGCTCTACGCGATTGGGGAGGAAGAGAGTGGCGAGGAGGCTGCCGTCGAAGAGGTCTTGCACCCAAAGCGCTTGCTCGACGAGATCCATCGCTTCCGGGGCGCGAACCTCTTGCTCCTGGCCTTCGCGGTGCCCGAGCTGAACGAGCCGGAACATGCCGAGGCCATCGCACACGCCAAGGCCGGTGTGTTCCGCATTGGTCTTGCACTGCAGATCCTGGATGACCTGGCCGACTTCGAGGAAGACCTGCGACGCCGTAACCACAACGTCCTGCGTAGCTGGCTCGTCCACGGCTGTGGCACCGACGGTAGGCAAGGGCGCGCAGTGGCGGTCCCGGACGCTCAGCTTTCAACGTATACGGCGGCGGAGCTCGGCGCGCCGCATGAGCTCTTCCCGCAGGCGACCGGCGAGGTGATGGTGATGGCGATCGAGCTGGCGCTGCGCGGCTTCGATCGCCTTCGACAAGCCGGCCATCCGCTCGATCGCGCGACTGCGCGCGAGCTAATGGCCGCGATGTTCAGGCTGCGCGGGTTGCCGCATCTGTGGGAACGCTACCTGTCGTTCGAAAGCCGAGTGGACAACACGACCATCGAGCCCTACTTCGAGGGACTATGAGCTCTGCGCCACTGTTACGGTAGCGGCTGGTCGGATGCGGCGAAGAGCGCCACCGAGCCGACCACCGTGCAGCGCACGTGCGCGAAGTGCGTAGAGAGCGTGCGTCGCAAGCCGGCCTCGGTGTCCGTGGCGTTGTGAAAGCTGCCGATCAGATTGAAGAGATCGAGCATACGCCGCGCGCGCCAGCCGCTCGCTGAGGCTTGGCCCAGGATCGTGCTGCCGAAGAGGATGCCGCCCGGCGTGAGCACGGCTTTGAGGTTGCCGATCACGACCTGCTTCTGCTCGAAGCTGCCAGGCAGGCAGTGCAGCACGTAGTTGAGGCAAATGCTCTCGAACGGACGCGTGACGGGCGGCAGCGGCAAGAAGAGGTTGTGATGTAGGAGCGCCGGCTGGTAGCTGCGCAGCCTGCGCGCCGACCACTTGAGACTCGACGGACTGTAGTCGAGCAGGGTGAGGCTGGGTGCCTCGTGAGAACTGCGCTGCGTAGCGCCTGGAATGCAATGGGCTGGCAGGTAGCCAGTTCCGCAGCCGGCCTCGAGATGCACGTCGCGTACGTGGCGTCGGTAGAAGTCCTTGATGCTCTGGCTTGGGCACTGCCAGATGCCTGGATTCCAGATTCCGTAAACACCGACGTCATAGAGCGACAGAATGCCCACGTTGTAGGGCCGCACGGCGCGCCAGACTTCCCTTTCGAAATTGCGATCGGTCGATGTGTTCATGGCAGCGCCCAGGACATACAAAGCTCGAACTTCCCCCTCGTGATGTCAAGCGCCTGCTGGCGCGGCGTGCCTGCGGCTCTCGTCTCGCGAACGCAGCTCTTCAGGTCTCGCCTCCATCCGGTCACCAGAGCGAAGGGGCGTTTCGCCCCCGGTCCGTGCGCGCTGGAACTTTTTTTGTAGGCCATGGGTTTAGCTTGAATAAGAGTCGTGGAGCGAGCATTTGCGACACGGGTTGCCAACACTCTCGTGCGCGGCCGGCCACTAACCTTTTCGAAGATGCCTTCTTGTGTTGCCGGTACCGCGCTCACCCCGCCGCCCGATCGATGGCGCGAGCGTCGGGGCGTGCGTCCAAGCTGGCAGAGTGGTCCGCGGGGCGCCCGGCACGCTCCCGTCGGCGTTCTGCCGCGGCTCGGGCTCGGGGCACGGCTACTGGTGATGAGCATCCTGCTCTGGGCGCCACGGCTCACGCAGGCAGAGCAGAGCGAGCCTCGCGTACAGGCCGGTGCGACGCAGGCGCCAGCGCCAGCTTCCGAGGACGAGAGCGACGCGCACGACACGAACGAAGCGGAGCGCGAAGCGGACCAGACGGTGCTCGGCGCCGAGGTGGACCTCAACTCGCGCTTCATTTGGCGTGGCTTGGCGTTCAGCCGCGGCGCGGCGTTGCAGCCGTCCGCATGGGTCTCGGCTTTCGGATTCAGCGCCAGCCTGTGGAGCTCCTTCATGCTCGGCGCAGAGCTCCCTCGCCGCAGACCCAGCTCACTGGTGCCCTCGCTGCACTACGAATACATCTGGAAGCGCCTGACACTCGAACCGGGCGCGACGATCTACTACAACAGTGATGAGCTCGGTCCGTCGATGACCGCCGAGGCATCGTTGGATGCAGCCTTCGACCTCGGCTCCGGCGTGCATCTCGTCGTCACCGACAACGTCGATCTCAAAGCGCAAGCCGGGGCGTATTTTGGCACGCTGGGAGCACGCTACGAGCGTGCCTTTGGGCGATGCACCGCACGCGTCTCGACGGGTTTCGGTTTTGCGAGTGCCACCTGGAACTCGCTCTATCTGGACACGCGGCGCCCGACGTTGAGCCTCGTCGAGGGCGCGCTTTCGCTTCGCTACGATCTCACCGAGAGCGTGTACGGCACGCTCCACGTCGAGAGCAGCTCGCTCTTGGCGCCCGCGCTGCGCCATCACGTCGCAGAACCGACGCTCTGGAACAACGGACTGACACTTGGGATCGAGCTCTGAGGGGATGAAACCGATGTACGAAGGCAATACACCGCTAGAGACGCAGCCGCGGACCCCGCAGGCGAGCGCCGAGGAACGTTGGCGCGTGCTGCAAGTGTGGAGTAAGTCGGAGGTGCGGCCCGACCTGGCTCGTCCCGAACTCCTGCATCGCATCTTCGAGGAACAAGCCGAGAGAGCACCAAACAACATTGCTCTCCTGTGTCAGCAGCAAACCCTCACCTATCGCGAGCTGGACACCAGAGCTGACCACTTGGCCTGCGCTCTGCGTGCGCGCGGTCTGGGCCCGGGCACATTCGTCGCGCTCTGGCTGCCGCGGTCGTTCGACGTCTACGTGGCCATGCTCGGCGTGCTCAAGGCGGGAGCCGCCTATGTCCCGATCGATCCTGACTATCCAATCGAGCGCGTCAACTACATCGTCTCCGACTGCAGAGCCGGCGCGCTTGTCACCGTCTCGAGCTTGGCAGAGTCGCTGCCAACGCCGCCCTGCTCGCTCATCCGACTCGACCAGACTCGTGACGATGGAGCAGCTTCCGCACTGCCGCACGCCAGCGCTCGACCGGCAACGCCCGATGACCTTTGCTACGTGATCTACACATCGGGCTCCACCGGCCAGCCCAAAGGCGTAGCGATCGAGCATCGAAGCGCTGCGCATCTGGTGCGCGCGGAACAGGCCATCTTCGGAACCCGCGCCGAAGACCGTGTGTTCCAGGGGTTCTCGGCAGCTTTCGACGCGGCCGTCGAGGAGATCTGGCTTGCCTTCGCCAGCGGTGCGACGCTGGTGGTAGGCGAGAAGTCGATGCTGCTCTCGGGCCTCGCCGAACACTTGACGACTCTGCGAGTTACGGTCTTCTCGACCGTTCCGACACTGCTAGCGACGATCGAGGCCGACCTGCCAACCGTGCGCTTACTCATCGTCGGCGGGGAAGCCTGTCCCCAGGCGCTCGTCCAGCGTTGGAGCACGAAGACGCGGCAGATGTGGAACACCTACGGACCGACCGAGACGACCGTGATCGCGACCTGCACGCGCTTGCACGCTGATCAACCTGTCACGATCGGAAGAGCGATCCCCAACTACTTCACCTATGTGTTGGGTCCTGCGGGCGAGCTCGTGCCGGCCGGCGCGGCCGGTGAGCTCTGCATCGGCGGCATCGGTCTAGCCAGGGGCTACGTCGGCCGCCCGGAGTTGAGTGCGCAGCGCTTCATCGCCAACCCGTTCGCAAGCGAACCCGGTGCGCCACCGCGGCTCTACAAGACCGGCGATCGCGTGCGCTACGACGCTGCCGGCAACCTGATGTTTCTTGGAAGACTCGACGAACAGGTCAAGGTGCGGGGCTTTCGGGTGGAGCTGGGCGAAATCGAAGCAGCGCTGCTGCGTTGCAGAGGGGTTCGTCATGCAGCGGTTATCTTGCGACAAGACGGCGAGGCGGAGGCGCAGCTCGTCGGCTACGTCGTGCCGCAAGCCGGGTCGGAGCTCTCGGTGCGCGGGCTGCACGCGGAGCTCCGCAAGAGCCTGCCCGCCTACATGGTCCCGACCCACACCGAAGTGCTTGCTAGCCTACCTACCCTGCCGAGCGGAAAGATCGATCGAAGCCGTCTGCCTGCGCCGCAACGCTCGCAGGCACTACCGCCAGTCGCAAGCGGTCTGCCGGGAGATCCGCTTGCAGAAAAGATCGGACGCGCTTGGGCGCTGCTTTTCGGAGTTGCGAGTGTCTCGCCCGACGACGACTTCTTTGTCGATCTGGGCGGTCACTCTCTCTTGGCCGCGACCATGATCTCCGCGTTGCGACGCGACCCCGAGCTGCGCACGCTCTCCGTCCTCGACGTATACGAATGCCCGAGCGTGGCAAAGCTCGCGGCGCGTCACCGTGCGCGTGCGAGCTTGCTGCCGGCAACCCCTGCAGATGCAGCCCACCAGACCGGAGCAGCCGCTCGGACCACGCCACCGCGGGCTCGCTACTACACCTGCGCCGGCGCGCAGCTCTTCGGACTCTATGTGATCTTCGGGCTCTACTCGGCACAGTGGCTCGCGCCCTACCTGGCCTACGTTTGGATGCGCCACTTCGAAGCGAGCATCCCGCGCGCCTTGCTCGTAACCGCAGCTGCTCTCTTTGCCGTGTACCCGTTCACGTTGCTGCTCGCCGTCGTGGTCAAGTGGCTGGTGATCGGCCGCTACAAAGCAGGACGCTATCCACTCTGGGGCCTCTACTACTTCCGCTTCTGGCTGGTGGACCGCGTGTTAGCCATGGCGCCGACCGGATTCCTAGCCGGCACGCCGCTCTTGAATGCCTACTATCGGCTGCTGGGTGCGCGCATCGGCCGCAACGTCTTCCTGGGCTCCGACAACATGGGTGCAATCGACCTGGTGTCGATCGGGGATGATTGCAGCGTCGGCCTCGACAGCGATCTCAGCGGCTACACGGTGGAAGACGGGATGCTGGTGATCGGTCGCATCGATATCGGCCAGCGCTGCGATATCGGCACTCGGTCGGTGTTGACCCACGACGTGACGATGCTCGACGACTCGAGTCTCGGCGATCTATCGATGCTGCCACGCGGCACGACCGTGCCAGGTGGTGAAGCCTGGGCCGGCTCGCCTGCCCAGGTGCACGGAGAGCCCGTTCAGGACACGGAGCGTAGCCGGCCGTCATGGCTGACCCGCACGCTCTTTACCTGCGCTTACACTTTCTTCGTGCTCGCACTACCGGGCTTCTTCGTGAGCGCCGTAGTCCCCGGCCTGGTGTTCCTCAACTACTTGCACAGGCACACCAATGGCGCCTACCACTACTTGTTGGCCGCACCCCTGGTGGCCGTCGTCTTCATCTTGATCCTCTGCGCCGACATCGTGATGGCCAAGTGGCTCATCCTGGGCAAGCTGCGCCCGGGCCGCCATGCCATCTGGAGCACGACCTATCTGCGTTTCTGGCTCTTCGACAAAGCGATGGGAGTCAGCCTGGATGTGCTCGGCGGGCTCTACGCGACACTCTTTCTGAACCCGTGGTATCGCCTGCTCGGCGTGCGCCTGGGCAAGCTGGCGGAGGTCTCGACTGCCTCCACGTTCGTGCCCGACTTGCTCGACATCGAGGACGCGGCCTTCGTCGCTGACTGCGTCTCGCTTGGCACGCCACGCATCGCTGCCGGCTACATCCACATGGAAGAAACTCGGATCGGCAAGCGCGCTTTCATCGGCAACAGTGCCGTGGTGCCAGCGGGTTCTGTGGTGGGCGATGACGCTCTGCTCGGGTGTCTGTCGGTGGCGCCGACCACTCAGGGTCAGATGGTGCCGCCTGGAGAAACCTGGTTTGGCTCACCGCCGATCAAGCTTTCCCGCCGACAAGAGAGCTCCGTCTTCCCGCTTTCGACCACTTACCGGCCAGGGCGCGCGCTCTTCGCCCAGCGCTTGGCCATCGAGTTCTTGCGCGTCACACTGCCGACCACCTGCTTCGTGATCTTGACCTGCCTGATCATGACGAGCTCGGTCTCGATCTACGAGCGCGTGTCACTCGGCGAGTTCGTCGCGCTTTTTCCACTGCTCTACGTCAGCTTCGGCCTGGCTGCCGCGTGCTTCGTCGTCGCACTGAAGTGGCTCGTAGTCGGGCGCTATCAGCCTGGAGAGAAGCCTCTGTGGAACCATTTCGTGTGGCGATCCGAGCTCATCACGGCCATGCACGAAAACCTGGTCAATGCGTTCCTGACAGTTCAGCTGGAAGGCACGCCTTACGCGGCGTGGTTCTTCCGTGCTCTCGGCGCCAAGATCGGTCGCCGCGTCTACATGGGCACCACCGAGTTCACCGAATACGATCTGGTGAGTATCGGCGACGACGTCTGCCTGAACAACGACTGCACGCTGCAGACCCATCTCTTCGAGGACCGGGTGATGAAGATGTCGACCGTGCGCATCGACGCCGGTTGCACCGTTGGCGGCGACGCGGTGGTGCTCTACGACACGCACATGGAGCCAGGCTCCAAGCTCGGCTCGCTCTCGCTGCTCATGAAGGGCGAAACGCTGAGCGCCGGCAGCAGCTGGGAAGGTAGCCCCGCCAGGGCCGCGAGGCGCCCCGGAACGCAGCCCTAAACAGAAGCCCCTGGAACGCGAGGTGAATCGCGCTCCAGGGGCTCTTGTTTGGCGCGTCGATCACCGTTCAGCCGAGCAGCGAGCTCCTCAACTTGGTGCGAACGCGCTCCAAGAGGGCTTCCGTCTTCGACAGACCGAGGTCGAGCACCAGCGCCATGAAGTGGGTCTCGTGGTTACCGCCGCCGGTCGCTGCGGCCTGCGGCGCCTGAGCTGCGGGCTTGGGGCCTGGCTTACGACCTGGCTTACGACCCGGCTTACGACCCGGCGTGCCCTGCACGGGCGTGCCCTGCGCGGGCGCCGAGGTCTTCGCTGCCTGGCGGCGAGCGTTGGCGCGCGCGGTGTACACCTGCGCGATCGACAGCTTGATACCCTCCGCTTTGCCCTTCTTCACCACATCGGCGGCGGAAAGGGTTGCGGGTTGGCTTCGGATGAAGGCCGACTTGTTGACTGACTTGGTGGTGGCTTTTTTGGTCTTGGGCATGGGAGTTATCGCAACATTATCGACCCGGGTGCGTCAACTTTCGGACGCGTGAGGTCGGTGGGGCGCGATTCTACAACAGGGATTGTGTCCAAGTCCATGCCCGAGGCCGTCCAGCTCGAGAACCGAGCCCTCACATGTCTGCCCTATGGTCTGTCGCCTGCCCGACTGTCAGACCCGACTCAGACCGACTCACGCTGGTGTGCAAGCACCAGAAGCGGCGGCTGAAGCACGCGGGGCAGCAGGGCCAGCACCAGCGCGCCCCCGATCACGACGATGGCCAGCGGCTTTTGCGTCTCTGAGCCGATGCCACTCGACAATGCCGCCGGCAGAAGCCCGAGCATCGCCACGAAGGTAGTCATTAGCACGGGTCGGAGCCTGCGTTCCGCGGCCAGGCGCGCGCCCTCCTCCACGCTGTGCCCATCCTTCCAAAGACGCTGCGCATAGGTAACCACGATCAGCGCGTCTTGAACCGCGATGCCCATGATGGACACGAAGCCCATCGCCGCCGAGATCGAGAAGTGGTTGCCGGTGATAGCTAGCGCCAGGATTCCGCCGCTCACGGCCACCGGGATTCCCAGCAGCACTATCAGGGTGTCCCACCAGTTCTTCACCGACGAGTACACAATGAACACGATGACCAGGAGTGTGATGGGAATGATGATTTGTAGCCGATCGACGGCCTCACGAAGCTGGTTGATCTCACCAGCCCATTCCAGATGCGTGTCATACGGAAGCTTCACCTCGCGCTCGATGCGGTGCTGCGCATCGGCAATCACGGAGGCCAAGTCGCGGCCACGCACCGAGAACTTCACGGGCGAGTAGCGCAGCGTGTCCTCGCGGTAGACGACCGTGGCTTCCTCTTCCTCCGCGATGTCCGCTAGCTGCCCGAGTGGGATCTGGGTCCCGTCGGAGGTCGACACCAATATGTTGCGTAGCGCGACGACGTCCTTGCGGAAGCGCTCCGCCCAGCGGACTGTCAGATCAAAGTGCTTTTCTCCCTCGTAGACCTGGGTCACTGCCTGGCCGCCAACGGCGGCTTGCACTACGGCTTCGACATCACCCACGTTCAGCCCGTAACGCGCACAGCGCATGCGGTCCGGGGTGATGCGGATGCCGGGCTGTCCCAGCGAGCGGAACATGCCGAGATCCTTGACGCCGGGAATCCTCGCCATGACCCGCAAGATCTCGGCCGCCTTGCTCTCGTTGACGCGCAGATCCGGTCCCGTGACCTTGATGGTGTTCTCGCCCTTAACACCCGAGACGGCTTCCTCGACGTTGTCGGCGATGACCTGTGAGAAGTTGAACACGACCCCCGGAAACGCCCGCGACAGGCGCGCAGAGAGCTCGGTCTCTAGCTTGTCTTTGGTCAAGCCCTTGCGCCATTCCTCCGTCGGCAGGAGCGGCGCAAACATCTCGATATTGTAGAAGCCTGCGACGTCGGTACCGTCGTCGGGCCGACCGAGCTGCGAGACCACGGTCCTCACCTCGGGGAAGTCGCGGCCGGCGCAGACACGCGCGTCATCACTGTGGCAGCCAAGCAGGATCGCCCTCATCTTGCCCACGTATTGGGCGGATTGCTGCAGCGATATCGAGGCCGGCAGCGTGGCGCGGATCCACAGGTTGCCCTCTTCCAGGTGCGGCATGAACTCGCCACCCATTCGAGTGCTCACGACCAGAGCGAAGAGCACCGGCAGGAAGCCAAGAACCACGGCGGTCTTCTTGTTGCGCAACCCGAAGGCAAAGAGCGGTCGGTAGAAGGCGTCTAGCGCTCGCATCAGCCAGTTGCCCTCCTCCTCTTCCTCGTGCGCGCCATGCGGCAGTGGCTCCTGGGTATCGGTGGGCGGCGCCAGCACCGCCTCCTTGTGGAGCAGCAAGCGCGCCAACACGGGTGTCAGGGTCAACGCACAGGCGATCGCGCCGAAGATCGCGAACGCGTAGGTATGCGCCATCGGAGAGAAGATCACGCCGGCCACGCCGGTCAACGTGAAGAGTGGAATGAACGCCACCGCGATGATCAGCGTGGACGAAAACATCGGGGGTCCGACCTCGAAGGCCGCGTGCAGAATCCGGTCGAGCACCGTGACGCTGGCGGGCCGGCGCAGATGCCGGAAGATGTTCTCCATCATGATCACGGTGGAGTCGACCACGATGCCGAAGTCGACTGCGCCGAGCGAGATCAGATTGGCTGGCGTCCCCGTGCCCACCATGCCGATGAACGCGGCCAGCAAGGCCAACGGTATGTTGATCGCCGTGATCAGCGCCGCGCGCACATGGCCGAGGAAGAGCCAGAGCACCACCGTGACGAGCAGGATGCCCACCAGCAGGTTCTCGATCACCGTGTGTGTCGTGAGGCTTACCAGTCGAGCACGGTCGTAGTACGGCTCGATGCGCATGCCGGGCGGCAGGATGTGATACTTTCGGATGTAGTCGACGCGCGTGTGGATCCCGGCGAGGGTCTTCATGGTGTCACCGCCGTAGCGCATGAGCACCGTACCCTGCACGATGTCGGCTTCGCCGTCCTTGCCGACGATGCCCAGGCGCGGCGCCGGGCCGACGTTGACATCCGCGATTTCCCGTACGCGGATTGGCGTGCCCTTGGCCGCCGCGACTACCACATCGCGCACGTCACGCAGGGAGCGGATCAAGCCCAGGCCCCGGACCACGAAGGACTGCTCGCCCAGAGTCAGGTACTGACCGCCCACATTGCGATTGGCGTTGGCCAAGGCCGAAGTGACCTGCGTGAGATTCAGGTTGTAGGCGCGCAAGCGGTTCGGGTCGATCTCGACGTGGTACTCCTTGGAGTGGCCGCCGAAGCCGACCACATCCACCACGCCTGGGACCTGGCGAAACTGCTTTTCTAGAATCCAATCCTGCGCGGTCTTCAGGTCCGCAAGCGAGTAGCCTGGACCACGCACGATGTAGCGATAAACCTCGCCGATCGGGCTCCACGGCGAGAACTGTGACTGCATGCCTGGCGGTAAGTTGATGAGCTGCAGCCGATTGAAGACCTCTTGGCGCGCATCCTTGTAGGGCGTCGTCCAGGAGAAGTAACACTTCACGTCCGAGAGCTGAAAGAGCGACTGCGAACGCACATGCTCCAGGCCCGGCATCCCCTGCAGCCCGATCTCGAGCGGAACGGTGACGAAGCGCTCCACCTCCTCGGCGCTCCAACCGTTGGGTTGGGTGATGATCTCGATCATCGGAGGCACCGGATTGGGGTAGGCCTCGATGTCGAGCTGGACATAGGCATACGAGCCGGCGCCGATGATGGCGAGCGCCAGCACCATGACGGCCGCGGGCGCACGCAGCGCGGCAGCGACGAGGCGAGGAATCATTGAACGAATCCAGAGAGCAAGATGGCGCCGTGGGTGACGACTTGCTCACCGAGTACGAGCCCATGTTTGACCGGCAGGAAGATCCCGCCTTCGTCTTCGTCGACTGCTACCGGACGGCGCTCGAAAAGGACCTTGCCGCTCTTGTCCTGCTGCTTGCGTACGAAGACCACCGTCTGGTCGCCCAAATGCAGGAGCGCGCTGCGAGGGATGGCCAATGCCACGTCCTCGCTGGCCGCGATCGACATCGAAGCAAACATCTCCGGCTTCAGCTCGCCCTTGGGATTGGGAATCAAACAGCGAACCTTGGCGGTGCGCGTCACCGGATCGAGCTGATCGTAGATCGTGTCGATCCTGCCTTCGAAGGTTCGGCCCGGATAAGCCGGTGCGATGATGCTGATGCGCGCGCCCTTCTTGACGCGTGCGATGTCCATCTCGAACACGTCGGCCACCACCACGATGGGATCGAGATCACCGATGGTGAAGAGCTCCACGGCCGTGCCGCCTGCGTATTGGCCCTGCACTTCGCTGCCGGGGTTCACGTTGCGCGCGATCACTTCACCGCCGATCGGTGAACGCAGCACATAGCGAGCGCTGGCCGCGCCATCAGCGCTACCGCCGCCGTGGAAAAGCCGCGCCTTCTCGGCTGCACGTTCGTGCTCAGCTTTGGACTTCTGGTAGTTGCTGCGCGCTGTCTCGAGGTCACGAAGCGCGCCAGCGTGCGCTTCGTAGAGCTCGGTCTGCCGACGCTGCTCGCTTTGGGCAGCGATGAGATCAGCCTGCGCCTTCGAGAGATCCGAGAATGCACCGCCCACGTCCGGCGACTCGATCTCCGCCAGCGCGGCGCCCTTGTCGACCTTGGTGCCAGGCTCGGCTCCGATGCGAACCACACGACCTGTCACCGGAGAGAACACGTGCGACACGCGCAGGTCGTAGAACGTAAGGCGGCCACTCGCGCTCACCTCGCCACCGACCGGATGATGTGCCGCAGGCTCCGTCTCCAGCTTGGCAGACTTCACCTGCGCGGGGCTTAGCCACGCTACGCCTTGCTCCTCGACAGCATCGTCGACTGGCTCGGCTTGCTTTCCGCAAGCTACGATCGCCACCACCACCCACGCGAAGCGAGAGATCTGCATCACGGCGTCATCTCCTTGCCCACAGCCTGCTCGATCTGAAAGATCGAAGTGCGGAAGTCAGCGACGTCCTGCAGGTACTCCAAGTTGTTGCTGATGAAGGTTCGCTGCGCGTCGAGCAGCTCCAAGAGCGATGCGGCGCCCTTTTCATATTGGATGCGCACCAAGTCGCGCGCCTTGCGCGCAGACCCGAGCAAGCTCGATTGCATCCGTACCAGGCGCTCTTTGCTCGAACCGTAGTTGGTGAACGCAGTGTTCACCTCGGCAGCCACCTGCGCCTGTAGCTTCTGCAGCTCGAGGTCGTTTTGGCGCTCAAACGCAGCGGCTCGCCCGATTTCGCCGTTGTATTGGTTCCAGAGCGCTGGCGTCACGGACACTCCAAGAGCAAGCGTGGGCGGAGCCAGAGCGTTCTGACCCGAGCCTTCGCCGGACCCAGAGAGGGACAGGACGACGTCGGGCGCGCGCTGCCTCCGCGCCAATCTCTGCGCTGCCGCTGCGCTCTCCACCAAGGCCACGGCAGCTTTCACATCCGCGCGGGATTCGTTGGCGACACGCAAGAGCTCGACCGCGTTCGTCGTGGTCAGAGCGCTCGGCGTTGGCGCATCCAGAAGGCTCTCGTCAACGCTGAAGGTCGGCAGCGGTCCGCGCGCGCCAAGCAAGAACGCGAGCTGCGTCTTGGTGATCAGGACATCGTGCTCTGCGCTCGTGACGTCCTGCTCTGCTTCGAGCTCCGCGGTCTCTGCCTTCGCGACTTCCGCCTCGGACACGGCGCCCGCGTTCCAGCGAATGCGCGTCAATTTCAAGACTTCCCCGTAAACCGCTTGGACCTCACGGGCAAAGCCGAGCACGCGGTTCGCCACGGCACACTGCACGTATTGCGCCTCGAGCTGGAACGAAAGCATGCGAAGTGCGTCGGCTTGTTGCTGCCTTGCGGCCCGCAGAGCTGCCTCGGTCACGGATATGCGGAGCCCGCGCTTACCGAAGAGCGCGTCCGCCACGACACCTTGGTCTGCCACGCCGGCGCTCCAAGAGGTTGCAGACCCGCCCGCACCACTCGGGTGATAGCCGAACGACCGCCCGACGCCGAGACTGAGCTGGGGGTTGGCAACCGAGCGCGCCACGGTCACGTCGGCCGCCGCCGCCCTGGCGTTCGCCTCCGCCAGGAGCACGTCGTAGCCCCGCGTGCGCACCAGGTTCAGCGCTTCGGTCAAGGTCAGGTGTGCTGGCAGTGACGCGTCGGCCTGCGCCCGCGCAATCGAGGGCAGCACGAGCAAGACTAGGAGGAACCTCAGGGAATGGCGCATGACGACAACGCGGCGTTACGACCGCTGGCAGCAAACCGACGCAGGGGGCTGGGAGACTCAACCTTCGTGGCGCGCGACTTATGCCATAGGAAGCTGGAGCTGTCCCTAGCAAACCTCGCGCCGGATATATCCGGGCCCTGCGGCATATACACCCGAGACGGTCTTCGACCACCAAAACGGAGACGATGAAGGGGCGTAACGCGACGGCGCGGCATATTGCGCCACACCGAGCGCGTGCAAGCGCGCAGGCCAGCGATGCCTTGCGCATCCGAGACGACGCAACTCGAGGCCGACCTCGATCGCCGCCGTCAGCGGCAGCACTCGAGTCCCAGCCACTCGCGCGTCTTGCGCGCACTCCGACTCCACGATCGCTCTGCTACGCCGAACCTTCATCGGCCGACTCTGCAAGTCTTGCCACACGATGCAAGCTGTCTCCTACACGCGCTTCGCAATCTTGCCAGCCCGCTGAGTGACGAGGATCGCACCTCCGTCCCCGCTCCCGCAGCGGACGAATTCTGCGGCGACGGGCGAAATGCTTCGAGATATCGCCATGTCGACACCTCCGCACCTGGTCATGCAAGAGTGTAACGCGCGCGTGCGACGCCCAGCAGGCGCGCTGACTACACGCGAGCACAGAGCCTCCACCAGGCAGGCCTTGCAGCGCGAATCACGCACGAAAGCCTTTCGTCGTGCGCCCGCGTGCTTGTACTATTTTCGTTGCACAACGAGCTCAACCGAGGAGGTGCCTGCATGTTCGGAAGCAAGTCCGCGAGCCCTGCGGAAATCACCGTGATCGGTCGTGGCGCGGTGATCGAAGGCACGATTCGAGCCTCCGGGCGCGTGCAAGTCGATGGTCGCGTCGAGGGCACACTCGAAGTCGACGGTCACGTCTGCGTTGGTCCGAGCGGCAGCATCTCCGGTGAAGTGATCGCGGACGAGCTGGCGATCGGCGGTCGCGTTCAAGGCAAAGCCAATGCGCGCGCGCACTTGCACGTGATCTCCGGCGGCGCCGTCGAAGGCGAAGTCCGTTACGGCACCTTGCAGGTCGACCGCGGAGGCGTGCTTCACGGCAACACCGCTCATGGCGAAAGCGCAGTGCAGGCCACCAGCGCTGGCGCCGAGGCTCTGCGAGCTGCACCGCCCCCACCACCACTGCCGGCTGGTGCGGCCCGAGCCTCAATCGCTGCCGTTTGAGTCGGCACCTTACACTCTTGGTCTGTAGCGACCGCGGAGCTGGCACGCGTCAGCTACGCGTCGGCGTCTTCACAGCGGTGGCCGGCTTGGCGTTGGTGCTCTGTACACTTGCTTCAGCACTTCTTCTTGGTTGGACGGTCGGAGAGCTCACAGCTCGCTTCTGAGGTGGTGACATGCCCCCCGAGCAGCTTGCGGCTCTCGGCGTATGAAGGAGAGGATGGCAAGCAGACGTTGGACCCATTGGAGCGTGGTTATCGTGCGGGATGGCGCCCGCGCTACCACGCCCCTGCACCTGCCGGTGTTGCTGACACCGGTTGTGTGCGCCGTGGCGCTGCTCTTGCTCTCGATCACCAGCTACGCGGGCTGGCAACTGCAGGCACGCTACGGCTTGCACGGACGACAGGCGCTGAAGCTCGGGGGACTCGGGATTGGCAGCGAGCGCTGGGGGATCTTCGAGCGACTGGCGCCTTCGCGCGAGGGCCCCAGCCGCGACGAGCTGGCGCGAAGGATCGCCGCTCTGCGCGCGCTTCGTCTTGGGCTCGGCGACCGGCGCGCTGCAGAGCTGCTCTGGCAAGGCACCGTTACTCCGGAATGGATCGCAGAAGCTCGACGCGGACAACGCCCGGACGGCACGTTGCTCTGGCCAGTGCGACAGGGCTATTTCGGTCGCGGTTTCGGCTCCGGCGAAAACGGCCATCACCTGGCGGTCGACATCGACGGTGAACGCGGCGCCGACGTGTTGGCCGCCGCTCCCGGCATAGTCGGCTATGTAGGCCACGAGCTGCGCGGTTACGGCAACATGGTGTTGCTAATTCACGCTGGCGGCCTGGTCACGCTCTACGGACATAACCAACGTCTCTACGTGCTGCCTGGCGAGCGCGTTGAACAAGGCCAAGCCATCGCTGAGCTCGGCAGCACCGGCCATAGCATGGGCCCACACCTGCACTTCGAGCTGATCCACGACGGTCGTAACTGCGACCCTCTCGCGCTCTTTCGCCCCACGGCCAGCGACTTGCCCGCGCGCATGCCCGCCATCACACCCAGTGTCTGGCAACCCGATCAAGCTCGCCCCGACGCCGTCCGCTGCAAACGCCGCGTCCCGCATCCTCACCACGACGAGGACGACGCTGCCCTCGGCGTCAGTGAGCCGAGCGACAAGGCCAACCCGTCGGGCTGA
>JADGRG010000023.1 GCA_017881145.1 Sandaracinaceae bacterium
GCCTTGATGCCGAGCCCTTCGAGCGCGTTCGCGAACCGGCACACCTCGCGCAGCAGCTCGCGGTAGGTCAGCACGCGCACCTCGCCGGGCTCGCCCTCCCAGATGATCGCGGCTTTGTTGGCGCGCCAGGTCTCCACGTGGCGATCCAAGCAGTTGTCGGCCAAGTTGAGGCGGCCGCCGACGAACCACTTCGCAAAGGGCGCCTCCCACTCGAGCACGCGCTTGGGAGTCTCGCTCCAGCGTAGCTTCTGCGCCTGTTCGCCCCAGAAACCTTCGGGATCATCGATGCTGCGCTGGTAGAGCGCGGCGTATTCCTCGCGGGACGGGACCACGGCTTGGCGCGCGAACTCGGAGGGCGGCGCAAACACGCGCTGCTCGGTGGAGACACTTTCGATCGTGGGCTTCTGCATGGTGGTTTCCGTGGCGGGCTTCTGCATTGGGCCGCATAGCATACCCGAACCGGCCCGATCACCACTGCCATGAGCGACGCCCGCGACCGACTCTTGTCCGCGCTACTGCACAAGTACCGCACTATTCTGCACCTGCGCGAAGCGTCCGCGACGCAGAGCACGGCCGACGCGCGACACATCATGCGGATGCTGGCTGCGCGCATGCCGGGCTCACTGCAGGAGCTGCAGCGCCTGCCGATCGAGGTCATCCGGGTCAGGTTGAGCAGCCTCGAAAGGGCGCTGGCTGGCTCTGCTACGCCTGAGATGTGGATGCGATTGCAGGGCGCTTACCATGGCCAGCTGCGCGCGGGATTGCGCATCCGGCAGCTGCTGCGCGCGAGCGGCCGGCCTCACGGCGCACTCGAGCTGAGCCTCCTCGGCTACGTCGCTGCGCACGACGAACCGAGCCCGCAGAGCTTCCATGCCGCCAGCTTGGCTGAGCTGGTCGGACCGGCTCGCGGCCAGCTGCACGAGTGGGCCGTGGAGCGGGTTGCCGCCGAGCATGCTGTCCCCGCAGAAGAGGTCCGTCGGGCCCTTCTGCCCGCGTGAGCACGGGTCGGGCCGGGGAGTGCAGATAGTGCAATTTCGACCAGGTTTTGGGTCAGCACTGGCCGTCTAACCCCCGTTTTGGGAGCTTTCTCTCACCACTGTGCTTGCTTCGTACACATCCCACTGTTAGTTTCCATGATGTGAGGGGTGTGGTCCGAGCCGCTTCCGTGGTCATGGCTCTGCTCGTTGCGAGTCCAGCCTTCGCTCAGGCTGCGCTCGCCGCGACGGCGGTCGATCCCGGCAGACTGCCGCCCGAGTCGCACATCACCTTGCGGCCCGTCCGAGGCCTGGAAGAGCTGGCTCTCAGGCTGGCGCGTGTGCTGGCGCTGCGCACCGGCGCGATCGTCGAGGTCGGAGACACTCCTCCTCCGGGTTTGCTGGAGGCCGTGCCAGCCGGTCACGTCGCGTTGGCGCGACAAGATGGTCAGCTGCATTTGGTGCTCGGCGCCGCGCTAGGCCGCTCCTACGACGCTTGTGTGCATCTGCCCGAAGCCTACCGCGAAGCCGACGTGCGCTCCGTCGCGCTGGCCGTCGAGTCGCTGCGCGATCGCGCGATCGAAGCACGCGAACGGGTCGAGCAGACCGAGGTCGAGCGCATCGCAGCGCCTAGGATCACTGCGCCGGAGACAGCTCCTCAGCCGGCTCCGTCTGCGCCTCACGCTGTGCCAGCCGGTGCCGAAAATTTCGACGACCGCTCGGCGGTGCTCGGCGAGCGTCCCTACGCTGAGGGCAAGTTCCTCAAACCCGTGGAACCGCTCTTCTACCTCAGCGCATACACTGGCGCATCGACCGGAACCACGGGCCCGCGCATGGGCGTCGGCATGGGGGGCGGGTTGTGCGTGCTGGGGCACTGCCTGCGCCTGGGCATGGAATACCCGATGCCTCTCGGCGCGGACCAGAACGCCCGCGATATCCGCTACCGCTACACGACATTCACGGCCGGCGTCTACACGCATCCTCTCAGCTACGGATGCTTCACCCCGGGCGCGAGCATCGGGTTTCTCTCCCGGCTCGGCTACTTCGAGCGCGACATGGGTTTGCCCAGTGCGGGAGAGGGGCTCGACACCGATCTTGGCGTGCGTGGCACCGTGGAAGGCGCATTCAAGGTCGCTTCGGCGGTCGAATTGCTCGCGGAGGGCGGGATCGACTACGCCCTCGACCGTTGGCGAATGGGTGGTGGCTACACCGTGTATCGCGGCGAACACACCACCCCGTGGCTGCAAGCTGCCGTGCGAGTCCGGCCCTATTAGCCAAGATCGCCCGTTCCGCTGGCTTCTCGTCGGAAAAGCGGGACCGGTCAGACGACCAAGCCTAGGACCTGCGACTGCATGACCCGAACCCCCGAAACCGTCCAGAAGCCGAAAGATGACGAGCGGGCGATCCTGCGTCGTGCGGCCGAAGGCGATGAGCAGGCCGTGCGCCAGCTCTACCGGGCCCACGCGGGAAAGCTCCACCGTCACGCGGCGCGCATCCTCGGGCCCAGCGATCCGGACGTGGAAGACGTGGTGCAGCAAGCCTTCATCGCTGCGCTCGACGGAGCGCAGCGCTTCGATGGTCGCTCAAGCGTGCAGACCTGGCTCTTCGGCATCGTCACGCGCCGTGCCCTCGACGCCGCTCGTTCGCGTTGGCGCAGACAGCGCTTCTCGCGCCTGGCCGAGTTTGTGGGCTTCGGCGGCGGGCCGACCGCGCCTGCCGACCACCGCTACCAGGCCGGCAGCGAGGCGGAGCGGCTGCTCGGCGTCCTGCCGCCGCTCTTGCGCGCGGTGTTCGTGCTCCACGACGTGGAGGGCTACACCTTCGCCGAGATCTCCGGGCTGACTGAGGTCAGCATCTCGACCTTGCACAGCCGTTTGTTGGCTGCGCGCAAGCGTCTCGATGAAGCGCTCGCAGGAGATTCCGATGCGTAGAGTCGATAGCGACACGCCGCGTCCCGCAGAGCAGCTGGCCTCCGCATTGCGTGGCGCGGAAGGTGAGCTCGACGACTTCGTGCGCGTGCGCATGGAGCGAAACATCGTCGCCGCGTGGCGTGCGCGCGGCGCTGCCGCCGTGCCCCTGCTCAACGTGCGCAAAGCGCGCCGTTCGCCTTCGCGCAGCGCATGGGTTGCCTCGGTTGCGGTCTCGGCCGCTGCTGGTGTGCTGCTCGGGATCTACGCCTGGCGCAGCCGCGAGCCGTTGCCTTCCGTGAGTGCGCCAGATCTGGTCGCGCACTTCGAGCTGGTGATCGACGACGGTGCCGTGCAGAGCGGTTACATCGCCGAAGGCCAAGTGCTGGAGAGCGGCAAGCACGGTCATATCGAGGTGGGTCTGGCGCAGAGTCGCGTGGACATCTCGCCCGAGAGCCGCGTGCGTTTCGAGCGACTCTCGCGCGACGAGCTGCGACTTGCGCTGGTGACTGGACGCGTCGAAGTGGCGTTCCATCCCGAGCACAAGGGCCAGGAACACATGTCGATCGAGACGCGGGCTGCGCGCGTCATGGTGGTCGGCACGCGCTTCGATGTGAGCGCGGATGCGTTCGGCAACACCTCGGTGAGCGTGAGCGAGGGCGTGGTGCAAGTGGTGCCGCGTCGCGGGGGACAACCGCGCTTTCTGCGTGCGGGCGAGCGGATGACCGTGCCTGCGGAGGCGCAGGGTGACAAAGCGCAAGCGGTTCGCGAAGCCATCGAGCAGCGCCTGGCCGGCAAGAGCCCGGCCCCTGCGGAAGAGCCGAGCGATGCCGTGGTGGATGCGCCGCAAGCCAGCGATGGGCTCAGCGCGCTCGGCTCCGAGCACGAAGCGAAGCACCTTACAGGTTTGGACGAGCAGGCACCCGAGCGTCGTCTCGAAGCCGCCCGCAAGTTGCTCCTGCAAGGCAAGCATGGCCTGGCGCGCGAGCGTCTGCAGAAGCTCGCGAAGAGCTCTCTGCCCACCGGCGACCGCGTCGAGGCACTGATGCTGATCGCCGAATCGTTCACGGCGCAGGGGCAGATCGCACGCGCCACCGATGCCTATCGCGAGGCTGTGCACGTCGCCCCGCGTCATCCGGCGGGGCACAACGCGCTCTTCGCGCTGGCCCGTCTGCTCGAACGCTACACCGACGATCGCAGTGCTGCGGGCGCCGCGTATCGCGAGTACCTGCAGAAAGCGCCCTCCGGTGCGTTGGCTCCGCAGGCGCGCGAAGCACTCTGTCGTCTGGGTGACGCCGCCAGTTGCGGTGAGTGAGCTGCTGAGCCAGCCCAGGCATTCGCTCTGGCTGCGCGCGCATCGCGCACGACGTGGCCGCGACGTTCGGTGTAGCATCGCCCCCTGCAGGGTCCGCTCGCGGATCCACGGGAGCTAGCTATGCGCGAAGGACTCTTCATCGTGCTCGAGGGCGTGGATGGCGTCGGCACCACAACTCACACGGCGCGTCTCACCCACGAGCTGCGTGCACGGACCGTCGCACACGACACACGCGAGCCAA